>CANPWF010000005.1 GCA_947581885.1 uncultured Clostridia bacterium | reverse complement strand
ACGATGGGGAGTTCGACGGGTTCGCCGCTCCGATCCCGATAGGAAGGGGTAACAAAATAGGTATAACTCTCCCCGGGGCGGACGGAGCTGTCGCAGATCGTATTTTGGTATTTTCCGCTGTAAATCGTGGTAATCGTGCCGCGATTTTCTCTTTTTACGGTGTATTCATAGTAATATGTCTGACATAGTACTATACAAACCGTCCCATTTCTTACGAAAACGCGGGGTGTTTCGATGCTCGGGCTTGAATACCGCGTGCACTGCTCCTTGGGCAAATTGTCCGTTTTGAAGAGTTCGCTTTGCCTGCAAGCGGCGGGGGAGAGCGGGTCGGCACGCACTACTTTGTGCGCCGTCTCGTATTCCTGCACGTCGTATTCCACCCGCTCCACGCTCTCGCATTTTGGAAATTCCCGCGGCGTTCTTTCTTTATAGATAGTATGGAAGATGTCGAGCGCGGCATTCGCGGGGGCGCCGCCGCCCGAAATTTGAATGGGGGTTCGGTCCCGATTGCCCATCCATACGGCGACGGTATGCTCCGCCGTGTAGGCGATCGTGTAAGCGTCGGTGTTGCCGTGTTCGTTTTCCGCGGTGCCCGTCTTGGCGCAGACGGGATAGGAAAGCGCAGAGAGCCGTTTTGCCGTGCCCTCTCTTGCCGCCGTTTTGAGCATATCGTTTACGAGAAAACAGGTATTTTCCGAAAAGACGCGCCTCTTTTTCAAGGGATTTTCATAGAGAATATTTCCTTTTTCGTCCTCGATCCGTTTGATCGCGTGTGCGGGGGCGTACATTCCGCCGCGGGCGAGGGTGGAATACCCGTCCGCGAGGGCGCGAAGGGTCACGCCTTCTTTCATGCCGCCGAGCGCGAGGGCGAGCGTTTGATCTTCCTTATCGATGGGGATGCCCATCTTTTCGAGATACCCCGACGCTCTTTCGCACCCGAAGCCGTTCAAAACCTTCACGGCGGGGATGTTCACACTGTGAGAAAGCGCGTATCGCGCACTCATATATTTTCCCGTCGCGCCGCCCGCGTCGTCGGGACAATATCCGCCGATGTCGACCCGTTCGTCCGAAAGGGGAGTGGCGGGGGAGAGAAAGTTTTCCTCGATCGCGGGCGCGTACACGAGAAGGGGCTTTAAGGTGGAAGCGGGACTGCGCTTCAATGAGCCGCACGAGGAATAGAAGGCTTTGAGCCCGCAGCCGTCGTTGTCGATCACGAGCATCGCCGTATCGCAGTCTTTTTCACTCTCTTCCAACGTCCTTTGCAGGTCGCTGTCGAGGTAGGTCATCACTTTGAGGGAGCCGAGATCGCCCGTTTTCGCGTCGGGGAAAATGGCGGAAAGTTCCTCGAATACGGCGGAAAGATAACTGCTCGCGCCGCTCTCCTCTGCGGGAGCGGCGGGAAGGGGCGATTGCAAGGCATTTTTATATTCTTCCTCGGTGAGGAAGTTTTGCTCTTTCATGAGTTTCAACACGAAATTTCGGCGGGAAAGGCAAGTATCTTTGTCTTGAAAGGGGGAATAGCGGTTGGGCGAACGCACGAGTGCGGCGAGCATCGCCCCTTCGGCGGGGGTGAGAAGTTCCGCGTCCTTCCCGAAATAGAACGCGCTCGCACGCCCGATCCCGAACGCGTCGTGCCCGAAATAGATGGAATTCAAATACAGTTCGAGGATATCCTCTTTGGAGTATCTTTTTTCGAGAATGCGGGTAAGTTTGTACTCTTTCAGTTTGCGGCGGAGGGTCTTTTCGCTCGAAAGGTGGGTGTTTTTCACGAGCTGTTGGGAGATGGTCGAGGCACCTTCTCGGAAAGAAAAGGACGCAAGATTCTTCATTGCCGCCTTCAAAATGCGCTTATAGTCGAAGCCGTGATGGGAATAGAACCGCTTGTCCTCGACGGCGACGAAGGCGTTGGGAACATAGGGGGGAAGGGAATCGATCGGGACGCTTTTCCGCTTCGCCGTCTCGATCCGTTCCCCCTTTTCGTCGTAAATGCGTACGAACGAGGGGTCGAGCGTGAGTTTGTTTCCGTCGAGATGAACGTCTTTCGTCACGAGAAAATACCCTGTGAGCAGGGAGAGAAGGAGCACAAGCAGGCACCCGAAGATCACGGAAAGGACGATCGCAGTTCGTTTCATCCCAAACAGTATATGTATTTTTTGAATTTTTTCGGAAGAAAGGGCGGATTTGTTGAAAAAATCTTTGCGTTGTGATATAATTGCTCTGTATGGAACTCACGCTTGAAAAAATCATATCGGAGAGCGAACGCATCGTCTTTTTCGGCGGGGCGGGCGTCTCCACCGAGAGCGGCATCCCCGATTTCCGCTCCGAGGACGGATTGTATCGCCAAAAGTACGATGTCTCGCCCGAAGTCATGTTGAGCGCGGACTACTTCCGTTCCCACCCCGAAAAGTTCTTTGCGTTCTATAAAGACAAGATGTTGCCCCTTTGGGCGAAGCCCAACACCGCGCACCTTGCCGTCGCCAAGTTGGAGGAGGAGGGAAAACTTCTCTCCGTCGTCACGCAGAACATCGACGGGCTCCACCAAGCGGCGGGAAGCAAGAGGGTATACGAACTGCACGGAAGCATTCACCGCAACCACTGTATGCGGTGCGGAAAGGCGTATTCCGCCGAGGACATCTTGAAGGCGGACGGCGTGCCCCGTTGCAGTTGCGGCGGGATCATAAAGCCCGACGTTGTCCTCTATGGGGAACCGCTCGACGGCGAAACGGTGGAAGGCGCGATCGAGAGCATTGCCCGCGCGGATACGCTCATCGTCGCGGGGACCTCTTTAACGGTGTACCCCGCCGCGGGCTTTGTGAATGTGTTTCGCGGCAAATATCTTGTCCTCATCAATCGGGACAGAACCCCCCTCGACGAAAAGTGCGATCTCGTCATTCACGGAAAGGTGGGGGAAGTTTTGGGGGCGGCTGTCCGATGAAATACCATATCGTCACCTACGGTTGCCAGATGAACGTGCACGAATCGGAGAAGATCGCGGGCATTTTGCACGAAAAGGGGTACACCGAAGAGGCACCCATCGAAGAGGCGGACATCGTCGTTTTCAACACCTGCTGTATCCGCGAGAACGCCGAGAACCATGCGTTCGGCAACATCGGTGCGCTCAAACAGCTCAAACGGCAAAAAAAAGAACTCATCATCGCCGTCGGCGGCTGTATGGCGCAGGAAGAGGGGAAGGCGGAGATCATCCGCGAAAAGTTCCCCTTCGTCGATATCCTCTTCGGAACGCATAACCTTCCCGAGCTCGGCGAGCTCATCGATAGGAAACGGGTATCCAAGAAGCGCGTATTTTCCCTTCGCGAAGAGAGGGGGGAGACCGAGGACAACATCACCCCCGTGCGCACGGGCTACCCCGGGGCGTGGGTGAATATCATGTACGGCTGCAATAACTTCTGCTCGTACTGCATCGTGCCCTATGTCCGCGGGAGAGAGCGTTCCCGAAGAGCGGAGGACGTTCTGTATGAAGTCCGTTCCCTCGTCGAGGCGGGCTATAAGGAAATCACTTTGCTTGGGCAGAACGTGAACAGCTACCGCTCCGAGGACGGGTACACCTTCCCGAAGCTCCTCTCCGAAGCCGCCAAAATGGGGGAGAAGTTCCGCCTTCGGTTTATGACTTCCCACCCCAAGGATTTTTCCGAAGAACTCGTGCGTGTGATCGCGGAAAACCCCAACGTCTGCAAACAGATCCATTTGCCCGTGCAATCGGGTTCGAACCGCATTTTGTCCCTCATGAATCGGCGGTACACGCGCGAGAAGTATTTGGATGAGATCGCAATGCTCCGCGCCGCCGTACCGCACTGCGCCGTGACGACCGATGTCATCGTCGGCTTCCCCACGGAGACGGAAGAGGAATTCGAGGAGACCCTTTCCCTCGTGGACGAGGCGGGTTTTTCTTCGGCGTTCATGTTCGCCTATTCCCCCCGAACGGGCACCCGCGCGGCGGCAATGGAAGGGCAGATCCCCGAGGAAGTCAAAAAGGAACGCCTTTCCCGCCTTATCGAGCGGGTCAACGCCCGCACGCGGGAGATGAGTTCGCGCTATGTGGGCGGCTCCGCCGAGATCTTATGCGAGGGGTACGACGAGAAGAGGGGCTTGTACCTCGGCAGGGACGAATACGGGCGCATGGGATACTTTCAGGGCGAAAAAGAACTGATCGGCAAGTTCGTTACGATCCATGTTACAGCCGCAAACGGCATTTCCCTGTTCGGCGAGATCAAACGGGAAGAGAGGTGAAAAATGGGACTTTCCCCCATGATGGAGCATTGGGAAAAGGTCAAAAAGCAATATCCCGACTGTATCGTCTTTTACCGCCTCGGGGACTTCTATGAGATGTTCTTCGAGGACGCGGAGAAGGCGAGCGGGATCCTCGACCTGACTTTGACGGGGCGGGATTGCGGGCTCAAAGAGCGTGCCCCGATGTGCGGCGTTCCCTACCACGCCGCCGATACCTATATTCAGAAGCTCGTCGATCAGGGGCTCCGCGTCGCCGTCTGCGAACAGCTCTCCGACCCGAAAGCGGGCAAAGGCATGGTGGACAGGGACGTGATCCGCGTCGTCTCCGCGGGGACGGTGACGGAAGAGAGCCTTCTCGACGAGAAGAAGAGCAACTACATCTCCTGCGTCTTTAAGGGGGAAAGGGGGTACGGTATCGCTTGGGCGGATATCACGACGGGCGAACTTTGCGCCGCCGAAGAGGACAATGCGGAAAAGACGATCGCCACCCTCATCAATCTCTCGGTCGCCGAGATCGTCTGCAACGACAAATTTCTCCTCGAAAACAAGGAACGCGCCGAGAGCGAGCGGGTCCTTCCGCAAATGTCCTGCTATCTTCCCCATTCTTTTCAGAGGGAGAATGCGGAAAAGAGCCTTTGCGAGCAGCTATCCGTCGCCTCGATCGACGCGCTCGGGCTCAAAGAACACGAGGCAGCCGTCCGCGCCGCGGGGGCTCTGGTCGACTATCTTCGCGAAACGCAGAAGCACGCCCTCAAAAATATCAACGCCCTGCACTTTGCGGACAGCAGCACGCGCATGGCACTCGATCCCATCGCGTTCAAGAACCTTGAAATTCTGAAAAACAACGCGGACGGGAAGAAATACGGTTCCCTTCTGTGGCTTCTCGACAAAACAAAGACGAACATGGGGGGAAGGAGACTTGCTTCCGTCCTCATGGAACCCTTGAAGGATATCTCCCGCCTCAACGATCGGTTGGACGCGGTGGACGAGCTCTTCCGCGGGGGCGTTGTGCGGATGGGGATAAGGGATATGCTCGGCGGCGTGAAAGATATCGAACGGCTCACGGGCAGGATCTCCAACGGAAATTTGCAACCCCGCGACTGCATCGCGCTCTCTTCCTCGCTCGCCGTCATTCCCAATCTTCGCTTCCAGCTTGCGGGATTCTCTTCCCGCCTCTTAACGGCGATCGCGGGCGGGCTCATCGATACGAAGGAGCTGTGCGCCCTTCTCGATTCCGCCATCGATCCCCGCGCGACGACCCTCAAAGACGGTAACTATATCCGCGTCGGCTACAACGAAGAGCTCGACGAACTCCGAAGCGTCCGCGGACATACGCAATCTCTGTTGCAGGAATTCGAGACGAGAGAGAGGGAAAAGACGGGCATTCGCACCCTGCGCGTGGGCTTCAACCGCGTGTTCGGCTACTACATCGAGGTGAGCAATTCCTTCAAGGACCGCGTTCCCTATAACTATGTCCGCCGCCAGACGCTCACGAGCGGGGAACGGTTCACCTGCGACGAGCTGCGGGAACTCGAAGGGAAGATCCTCGGGAGCGACGAACGCGCCCAGCGGCTCGAAGAACACCTCTTCGGGGAAATTCTCGAAATGCTCGCCCGCAATATCCCCGTCCTTCAAAAGATCGCTTCCGCCGTTTCCCTTCTCGATTGCCTGTCCTCCCTTGCGCAGGTCGCCAAGGAGAATAAGTTCTGCCGTCCCGAGCTCTGCGAGGACGGTCCGCTCGAAGTCGAAGAGGGGCGGCACCCCGTTGTCGAGGCGATCTCCAAGGAACGCTTCGTCCCCAACGACTGCGTCCTCGACGGCGGCGAAAACCGCACGATGATCATCACGGGACCCAACATGGCGGGCAAGAGCACCTATCTTCGCCAGATCGCCCTCATCACCTTTATGGCGCACATCGGGAGCTTCGTCCCCGCCAAACGCGCCCGCATTCCGCTCGTCGATCGGATCTTCACCCGTATCGGCGCGAGCGACAATCTCATCTCCGACCGTTCGACTTTCATGGTGGAGATGACCGAAGTCGCCAATATCCTCCGCAACGCGACGGAGAAGAGCCTTCTCATTCTCGACGAAGTGGGTAGGGGAACGAGTACCTTCGACGGGCTCTCCATCGCATGGGCGGTCATCGAGGAACTTACGACGAACGTCCGCGCCAAAACCCTCTTCGCCACGCACTATCACGAACTCACCGAGCTCGAAGGAAAGCTCGACGGGGTACGGAATTACAAAATAAGCGTGCGCGAGATCCTTGGGAGCGTCGTGTTCCTTCGGAAGATCGTGCGCGGGGGTGCTTCCCGCAGTTTCGGGGTGGAAGTCGCCGCCCTCGCGGGGGTACCCGAAAAGGTCACTTCCCGCGCGAAAGTCCTCTTGAAGTCCCTCGAAAAGAAGGATCGCACTCTTGTTCAAACGGAAGAGATCCTTGAAGAGCCCACGAAAGAAGAACTTCGCCTTGCGGAGGAATTGAAAGGGTTGGATGTCAACTCTTTAACGCCGATGCAAGCCCTCGCCCTTCTTTCCGAATGGAAGGAGAAAGTCCAATGAAGATCAACGTTCTCACCGCGGATGTCTACAACCGTATTGCGGCGGGCGAGGTGATCGACCGTCCGTATTCCGTCGTCAAAGAGCTCGTCGAAAACGCCGTCGACTCAGGTGCGAAAGAGATTAGCGTCGAAATCGAGCGGGGCGGGAAATCGCTCATCCGCGTCACCGATAACGGGTGTGGCATCGAACGGGACGAACTCCCGCACGCCTATCTTCCGCACGCCACGAGCAAGATCTGTTCGGCGGAAGATCTTTTCCGCGTGACGACGCTCGGTTTCCGCGGGGAAGCGGTCGCCTCGATCGCCTCCGTCTCCCGCATGAATATCGCCTCGAACAGCGGCGAAGAGGGGTATTCGCTCGCCTCGGAAGGGGGCGTGATGGGCGAGATCCTGCCTTCATCCGCCGCAAAGGGAACGCAGGTCACCGTCTCCGATCTCTTCTTCAACACGCCCGCGCGGCTCAAATTCTTGAAATCGGATACGCAGGAAGAGGGGGATGTCGGCAACATGATGGCGCGGTTCCTTCTCTCCCATCCAGAGATCTCCTTCACCTATTCCGTCAACGGGAAAATTCGCTACCGCACCTTCGGCGACGGGCTCGAATCCGCCCTCGCCGCCGTTTACGGGCGGGAAGTTCTTTCCAATTGCCTCGAAATTCACGCCGAAAAACACGGCATCTCACTGTATGGCTATATCGGGAACAGGACGTTCTCCAAACCCAACCGCACCTATCAGAGCCTGTTTGTGAACGGAAGGTACGTCGTCAATCAAACGGTGGGCGCGGCGATCTCCAATGCGTACGCCGCCTACCTCATGAAGCGGCAATACCCGTTTTATGTGCTTTTCCTCGACGTTCCGCCCGAAATCGTAGACGTGAACGTCCACCCCAACAAGGCGGATGTCCGCTTCGCGGATAACCAGATCATCTACGGAAGCGTCTATTCCGTCGTCTCCGCTGTGCTCGACGGCAACTCCCGCGCCCTCGAATATGTGGCGAGGCCTTCTTCGGAAGAGAGTATTTCACCCGCCCGCTCAAACGCGCCCGCTGCCTCAACGCCCACGATGAGCTACGAACAGGCGAAGTCCGAACTCGCGTTCGATGTCTCCCTCGCGGGGAGAACGCCCATTCCGCGCCCCGTGAAAGAGGACCCCGCGATGCTCACGGTGCACTCGCCAGAGGCAGAACAGCGGGATTTCTTCGAGGAAAACAGAAAATTTTTGCTGGAACAGCAGTCCGCCCGCGAACAGCGTGCCCGTCAGGAGCGCGTCGATGTATCTTCCCTTGTGTATAAGGGGGAACTCTTCCGCACCTATCTCTTTTACGAATGCGGCGACGTTGCCTACCTCGTCGATCAGCATGCGGCGCACGAACGGCTCATCTACGACCGCCTTTGCAACCGTCTCGAAAGGCGGGAAGGGATGTCCCAGCCCATGCTCGCGCCCTATATTTTGGAGCTGAACGCGCAGGAATTCGACTTCTTCAACAGAAATCTTCCCGTGCTAAATGAACTCGGTTTCTCGATCGAAGAGTTCGGCGAACGCGTTTTCAAGGTCACGGCGGTGCCCGCGGACCTCGTCGGCATCGATCTCTACGCCTTTTTCAGCGACGTTCTCTCCTCGATGGAGAGCCTTCGGGCAATACGCCTCAATGACCTTCTTCGCGATAAGTTGGCGCAGTCCGCTTGCAAAGCCGCGGTGAAGGGCGGGGAACCGCTCACCGAGAAAGAGGCGATCGCCCTCATTCAACAGACGGAAGGGGACATGGGCTTGCAGTGCCCGCACGGAAGGCCCGCCGTCGTCAAACTCACCAAAAAAGAGCTGGAAAAGCTGTTCAAACGCGTGGTATGAACAAACTTCTCGTCATTTGCGGGGCGACAGCGACGGGAAAGACCGCGCTCGCCGTCCGATGTGCCAAACGGCTGAATGGAGAGATCGTCTCCTGCGACTCGATGCTCGTATACCGCGGGCTCGATGTCGGAACCGCAAAGCCGACCGTATCCGAGCGCGAGGGGATCTTTCATCACCTCATCGACATCGTCGAGCCCACCGAGAACTTTTCGGTGAGCGACTTTCAGGAGAGGGCAATTTCCGCCGTGGAAGCTATCCATTCCCGCGGGAAAACGCCCATTTTAACGGGCGGAACGGGCTTTTATTTGAGCTCGGTCCTCTTCCGTAACACTTACGGGAATACCCCTTCAAGCCCCGCAATCCGCGAAAAATACGAGAGAATCGCCGAAATAGAGGGGGCGGAAGGGTTGCATAAAAGGTTGCAATCGGTCGACCCCGAAAGTGCGGAGAAACTTCATAAAAACGATGTGAAGCGGGTCATCCGCGCCCTCGAGATCTACGAGCTTACGGGTAGGAAGAAGTCCGAACAGACCCCCGCGCTCTTTTCCGCATACCCGTACGTGGCGGTGGCGGTGGATTTTCCGCGGGAAGAGCTGTATTCCCGCATCGATAGGCGGGTAGACGAGATGTTCAATCATGGACTTATAGAGGAAGTGAAGGGATTGCTTGCCCGAGGTGTCCCCGAAAACGCGCAGTGCATGCAGGGGATCGGCTATAAAGAAGTGGTCGAATGTTTGAAAAATGGCGATAAAGAGAGTACTATGTCAGACATAATCAAGAAGAATACGCGGAATTACGCCAAACGACAGCTCACCTTCTTCAAAAAATTCCCCAATCTCGTTTGGCTTTCCGCAAAAGATTTAACCGCACTCACAGAGGAGACGCTTTCAATTTATGGACATTGAGAACAGGATCAAATCGGCGGAAGAACGCCTGAAAGAAAAATTTTCCGAGATCGATGAAGTTGCCCTTTTCAATCAGGAAAAGGTATTGAATGCTTTTCGCGAGGAACGCATCGCCCTTCGTCACTTTGCCCAAAGCTCGGGCTACGGCTACGGCGACGAGGGGAGGGACTGTCTCGGCAGGGTATATGCACGTGCATTCGGCGCGGAACAAGCGATCGTCTCCCCCGCGCTCCTTTCGGGCACGCACGCCTTGACGGTCGCGCTCTTCGGGGTCCTTCGTCCGAACATGCGCATTCTCTTTGTTTCGGGGGAACCGTACGACACCATCCGCGAGGTGATTTGGGGGAAAGGCAACGGCTCGCTTGCCGATTTCGGCGTGAAATTCGATATCGTCCCGCTCACCGAGGACGGGAAGTTCGATTTCCGAAGCATTCAAGAATCTCTTCAAAAGCAACAATATCATATGGTGTACGTGCAGCGTTCGCGCGGATACGAACTTCGCGACGCGTTCACCGTCTCTGAGATAGGAAAACTCATCGATTTCGTCAGACAAAAGGGCTTTGAAGGCTGCGTGTTCGTCGATAACTGCTACGGCGAATTTGTCGAGAGGAAGGAACCCACCGACGTGGGGGCGGACCTCATCGTCGGAAGCCTCATCAAGAACCCCGGGGGCGGGCTTGCGCCGACGGGCGGCTATATTGCGGGCAGGGAATCGTACATTAAGATGTGCGAAAACCGCCTCACCGCGCCTTCCGTCGGGGGCGAGATCGGCTCCTATGCGTACGGCTATCGGGAATTTTTCCAAGGGTTTTTCCTCGCGCCGCACGTTGTTTCACAGGCGTTGAAGGGAGGGCTGCTTATCGGCGCGTGCATGGAAGAGCTCGGCTACGAGAACTTCCCCAAGCTCGAGAAACCGCTTTCGGATATCACCCGCGCCATCCGTTTCAACACGGAAAAGGAGCTGTGCGATTTCATTCAATCGGTGCAGGATGTCTCTCCCGTCGACGGGTTCGTTCACTTGGAGCCGTGGGATATGCCCGGGTACGACTGCAAGGTCATTATGGCTGCGGGAACCTTTGTGGCGGGGGCTTCGATCGAACTTTCCGCCGACGCGCCCATCCGAAAGCCTTACGTCGCCTACTTCCAAGGGGGGCTCACTTACGAGCACTGCAAGCTCGCTTGCCGAGAGATCCTTAAAAAGTTGCTCTGAAAACAGGAGGGCGGTTTGGTACACCCTCATATATTACGGAAGTGAAGCGGTTTGACGAACAGTCAAGCCGTTTTTCCTTTTTAGCGGGAAGAATCTTTCCCGAAAATTTCTATATAAAATTCTTCTCATACGGTTGACAGAAATCCGAAATCGAATTATAATTAAAATACGAAATAGGATTTCAGAGGTAGTTTTATGGATGAACGAACCTTTTTTTACGCGCTCGGGAAGCTTGTGTATCAAATCGACGGCGTGTATGAGGGGTACGGAAAGAACTGCGATCTCGGCTCTCCCAATCTTCTTTGGATCCTCTATGCCCTGAACGACGGAGAGGGGCACAGCCAAAAGCAGATCTGTGAGGATTGGGACATCCCGCGCAGCACCGCGAACACCATCATCAAGGAGTTGGAGAATAGGCATATGATCGAACTCACCAAGATCAAAGGGGAGAGGAGAGAACTTCTCGTCTCTTTAACGCCGAACGGGAAGGAATATGCGGACGGGATCCTCTCCGACCTTTACAGGCGCGAGAAAGCGATCTATTCGGAGATTGAAAACCCCGAGAAAATTCTTTTCACTTTGCAAAATTTGGCGGCAAAAATGCAGAGAATTGCCGCAAAGGAGAATACATGATGAGCAAAATTTTGGTAGCGTATTTTTCGGCAAGCGGAATGACGAAGAGGGCGGCGAGCCTTCTTGCAAAAGCGGCGGATGCCGATCTCTTTGAAATTCAACCTAAAACGCCTTACACGAACGCCGATCTCGATTGGACAAACAAGAAGAGCCGTTCCTCCTTGGAGATGAACGCCCCCGATTCCCGTCCCGAAATCAAAAACCGCGTTGAGAACCTTTCGGACTACGATACTGTTTTCCTCGGCTTTCCCGTTTGGTGGTATACCGCGCCGACCATCGTTAAGACCTTCCTCGAAGCGCACGACTTTTCGGGGAAACAAATCGTCCTCTTCGCAACGAGCGGCGGGAGCGGGCTCGGCAAAACGGAGAGCGTACTTCGCCCTTGCGCCCCGAATGCCGTCTGGAAAGGGGGGAAGCTCATCAACGGCGCGAGCGAAAGTGCGCTCAAATCTTGGGTGGAGAGCGTGTTATGAAGATCTTGATACTCACGGGCAGCCCGCAAAAACACGGCTCGTCCAATCTTCTTGCCGAGCAGTTTATCAAGGGCGCGGAAGAGGCGGGGCATTCCGTCTCCGTCTTCGATACGGCGCGGTCGAATGTCCGCCCTTGCACGGGTTGCGTCCGTTGCGGATACGGCGGTCCCTGCGCCCAAAATGATGACATGGGGTCGGAAAACGGCGCGACGCACGGGATAAAAGCGGAAATTTTAGGCGCGGATATGATCGTATTCGTCACGCCGCTCTACTACTATGGAATGTCCGCGCAGTTAAAGACGGTCATCGACCGCTTCTGCGCCTTCAACGGTGAAATCCAAAGAAAACACATGAAGTCGGCACTCATCGCCGTCGCTTGGAATGCGGACAGTTGGACGTTTGATGCCCTTTGCTCGCACTATCAAACGCTCGTGCGGTACTTAAATTTCAATGACGTGGGAACGATCCTCGGCAGGGGTTGCGGAACGCCCGCTATGACATCCCGCTCCCGCTATATGGCTCAGGCCTATGAGCTCGGCAAAAGTCTAAGGGGGTGAGGGATGGCGTTCACGGTCAATATTTTCTATACTGGAACAAACGGCAACGCAAAAAGATTTGCGGAAGAGATGAGTTCGAGCGGACTTGTAAAGAAGGTTCGCGCCGAAAAGGGGAACCTTCGCTATGAATATTTCTTCCCCATGGAAGATCCCGAAACAGTGCTTTTGATCGACGCTTGGGAAAACGAGGAAGCCCTCGACTTCCACCATAAAAGCAAAGAGATGTCCGAGATCGCCGCTCTTCGGGAGAAATATCATTTAACCATGCGGGTACAAAGATTTCAGGAGATCAAGGAGTAAAATATGAAAAGGATAAAATGCTTGTCGCTTTTCCTCATCGCCGTAAGCTGTTTCCTGTTTCCTCTTTCGGCTTGCGGCAAAAATGACGGCGGTGAAGATAAGCTCGATCCCACCGATTTCTCGAAAGTTCTCGTCGCCTAGCCACGCCGTTTTCATTTTATATATTGTTCAAGGATACGGAAGAAGTCGGGGAAGGTCTTTTCACAACAGGTTGCGTTGTCGAGGGAGATGGTTCCCGTTTTGAGTCCGACGAGGGCGAACGCCATCGCGACTCTGTGATCGCCGAACGTTTTCACGGTGCCGCCGCGGAGGGGAGCGGGTTCCAAAAAGACATCGCCGTCCACCTCAAACGCCCGTGCGCCGAGCATGTTCACGTTTTCGAGAATGGAACGCACGCGGTCGCTCTCCTGCTTTTTCGTATGCGACAGTCCGCGCAAAATGGAAGGGGAAGAGGCAAACAGCGCGAGCGCGGCAACCGTCAACGCCTGATCGGAAAAGTCGGTAAGATCGACATCGATGCCGTTATAGACGGGCACATTGCTCCCGTCCGCGCACACGTCCTCCTCGGTTTCGATGATCCGAACGCCCTTTTCTTTCAGTAAATCGAGAAATTTTACGTCGCCCTGCAAGGAAGAACGGCGAACGCCCTTTACGGTGACCCGAATGCCGAAAAGCAGGGAGAGGGCATAAAAATAACAGGCGGAGGAGAGGTCGGGCTCCACAACGTATTCCTTCGGAAACACGGCGGGCGGAGTGATCTCGATGGCGGAACCGTCCTCTACCTTCGCGCCGAACGCTTCCAAAACGCTCCTCGTCATCAAAAGATAGCTTCCGCGGACGCGGGGACCCGACAGTTCGATGCGGGTTTTACGGGTAGAAGCGCAGGCGGCGAGCATGAGTGCGGACGCATACTGCGTGCTCTCCGCCGTATCGACCCGAAAGACATCGCCGTGAAAGTTTGTCCCGTCCATGCGGAAGGGGAAATGATAGGGCTCGCCCTTGAAATCGAAAACAACGCCGTGGGCTTCGAGTTCGCGAAGAAAATCCATGGGGCGGCGCATCATTTGTTCGTCGGCAGAAAAGTCGCAAATTCCCTTTCGGAAGGCGACGAGGGCGGGAAGAAACCGTGCGGCAGTGCCCGCTTTTCCGACGTTGACGCTCGCTTCCCTCCGGAAGCCTCCGCAAACAAGGAGCCCGTTTTCCGTAAATTCGACGCGGGAGCCGAGCTCTTTCAAGCATTCGACGAGCACGAGAGAATCGCCGCACAGCGTTCCGCAGCGGATGAGGATAGGCACTTCGTTCAGAGAGGCAAGCACGAGTGCGCGGGCGAGGACGCTCTTGGACGCGGGAACTTCGATATGCAAATTTTGAGGGGAAAATTTCCCGACGCGGTAGGGTTCCATATCAAAAATTATATGCAATCGGGAGAAAAAAGTCAAGAAAATGGGCGAAGCGAGAGGGCGCACGCTTGAAATTTTTGCCCATATATGGTATAATCGCAGTATGAACGGATACAAAGTGGTGCGCAATGCGAGAAAGACGCTCTGTTTACAGCTGAAAAAAGAGGGGGAAGCGGTCGTAAAGGCACCCTACGGCATTAGGGATGCGGATATCGACGCGTTTGTCGAGCGGCACCGAGATTGGTTGGAACGGAAAATGCGGGAATTTCGGCGCGTTTCTTTGGATCTTTCGGACGGCTCGACGATCTCGCTCTTCGGAAAGGAGTTCTCGATCGCGACGGGAAGGGCAAAGATCGTGGGAGGAACCCTCTGTTTGCCCGAAAAGAATCGGGAAAGTGCCCTCATTTCCCTTTTGAAAAGGTGCACCCAAGAGCGGATGAGCGTGATGACGGAGTGCCTTGCAGAGGAGTACGGGCTTCGATTTCAAAAGGTTCGCGTCTCTTCCGCGCGGGGGAGATGGGGCAGTTGCAACGCGGAGAACTCGATATCCTACACCTTCCGCACGGCATTTCTGCCCGCCCCGCTTGTAGAGTATCTATGTGCCCATGAGCTCGCGCACACCCTTCATCACGACCATAGCCCCGCCTTTTGGAGAGAGGTGGAACGCATGGTGCCCGATTGGAAGATCCGCCGCGAACAGCTCAAGAAATACGGTTGGTGCATGAATATCCTTTGAATTTTGCGGTTTTACATAGTACTATGCGTGACATAACAGAGAATTTTCGGAGGATCCGATGAAAATTATCGTTTACGGAATGGGGATCATCGGCGGTTCGATCGCCGCATCCTTAAAACGGAAAGGGCATCCTGTCCTCGGAAGAAACCGCAGCAGGGCACCTCTTGACTATGCCCTTCAAAACGGGATGATTGACGATGTCGCTTCCGACTATGAAGGGGCGGATGTCGTGGTCCTCGCGCTCCCGCCCTCCGTTGCGGGCGTTGAATTGGATAAAGGGAAGTTTCCCGACGGCTGTATCGTCGCGGATGTTTGCGGCGTGAAGGCGAATTTGGAGAAAACCGTGCTCTCTCGCCCTCGGAATTACCGCTATGTCGGCATCCACCCGATGGCGGGGAAGGCGACGACGGGCATCCGTTCGGCGAGCGATTCGTTGTTTCTTGGCGCGAATCTCGTGATCGCAAGGAGTGCTTCCACCGACGAAAGCGCGGTCATAACCATAAAAAGCCTCGCGAGAGACATGGGATTTTTGCGCGTCGTAGAGTGTTCCGCCGTCGAGCACGACAGGATGATCGCGCTCACTTCCCAGCTTGCGCACATCGTTTCGAGCGCGTATATCTCGACGGAGCAGGTGGAGAAGGTCGGCGGTTTCACGGGAGGGAGTTTTCAGGATATGACGCGCGTCGCCCCCATGGACGATGTCTGGGCGGAACTGTTCCTCGCCAATCGGGAAGCACTTTTGCCCGAAATTTCCCGCCTCACCCGTCGCCTCAACGAGTACGAAGAGGCGATTCGGAAGAACGATCGGGAAGATGTTCTTCGCCTCATTCGGGAAGGAAGGGCATTTTTCGAGCGGATCTGCGCCCCTGATTGCGGTGTTTTTACGGAAAAAAGCTGAGTTTTTATGAAATTTTCGCAAAATCGTTTACAAATGCGTTTCTTTGTTCTATAATAGAAGAGGATGAAGGGCAAGATCCGTATTCTGTCCCGCACGGACGGGACCTCATCCGTTTTCGAAGCCAAGGCGGAGATCCGTTTTGCGGAGGGAGGGCTCACTGCTACCTACCCGCAGGACGGCGATATCGTCTCGCTCGAGATCTTTCCGAACTGTTTCAAGATGACAAGGCGCGGAAGCGTCGGGCTACAAGCGGATTTTCCGCGCGATCAAGAAGGCAAGTTTGTGTTTTTACAGGGGGACGGCACCGCTTCCGTCCCGATTCAAACAGTGCACTATGCGGTGAGCGAGAAGGAGGGCTCCCGCGAAGTGCGGCTCGTTTACGATCTTCTCTTTGAAGATCGCCGCGAGCATTGTGATTTGCGAATTTTCATGATCCCTTCGGAGGCAGAATGAAATTACGGTATCTCGGGCACTCGTGCTTCGCGCTTGTCTCTCGCGCGGGAACGACGGTCGTCACCGATCCCTATGGGGATGTCGGGCTTCCTTTTCCGCGCGGCGTGCATGCCGACGCTGTCACGGTGAGCCATTCCCACTACGACCACTGCAACGTCGGCGCGGTCAAGGGCGATTTTCGGGTGTTTGACGAGGAGGGGAACTTTCGCGTCGGCGATATTGCGTTTTCGTCCTTCCGCTGTTTTCACGACGATGTCGGCGGAAGAAAGAGGGGGCTTAACCTCGTTTTTACCTTTGAGATCGACGGCGTGAAAGTATGCCACCTCGGCGATGTCGGCGAACCCTTTTCCCGGTCCTTTGAAAAGAGAGTCGGCAAGATCGACGTTCTCCTCCTTCCCGTCGGCGGGGTGTACACCGTCGACGCGAGCGGGGCAAAACAGTATGCGGACGGGCTCGCGCCCGCGATCGTCGTGCCCATGCACTATAAGGTGGAAGGGCTCAATATCGGGCTCGACGGCGTTCGTCCTTTTCTCGATCGGTTTCCCAAACAGAATATTTTCTTTGAAAAAGGGGAGATCGAACTTTCCGAACCTTTCGAAAAAAATCAAAAAATCATTGTAATGGAGCGTATATAATGGCAAACAATTTGTTTTTGGAGGAGGCGTTGACTACCTACCTCGATTCCCTCAGTCTCGTTGCCCTTCGTTCGTATGCCCGCTTGAAGGGCGTTCCCACGAACATGACGGCGACCAAGGATCTCATCATTCAGGGGATCGTCGGCGTACTTTTGGGGAAGATCGAACCCGCGCCGCCTTCCCACAGGGGGGCACCCGTCAAGCACAACTACGTTGACCCCGAGATACAGGAGAACGTCGACAAGATCAAGATGGCGAACGGATATAAGGAGATGCTTACTGTTCACTCCAACGATCACGCCGTCTCCTACGACGATCCCATTTACTGCGGTATTTTGGAGATCACGTCGGCGGGGTACGGGTTCCTCCGTACCAAAAATTGCCAGCCTTCCACCAACGGGGAGGACGTTTTCATCTCCGCGCCCGCCATCCATGGGTTGCGGCTCCGCGAGGGCGACCTCGTCTCCTGCACGGCAAAACCGCGCATGAAGAACGATTCCCCCGCGATGAATGAGATCATAAGCGTGAACGGGTTGCCCGTCGGCAAGTACGAGAGCCGCCCGCTCTTCGATTCGCTCACCGCGAAATATCCGAGCGAGAAGATCGTGCTCTCCCATGGCGGGGACCTCTCGATGCGCGTGCTCGACCTCTTCATCCCCATCGGGAAGGGGCAGCGCGGGCTCATCATCGCGCCCCCCAAGGCGGGCAAGACGACGCTCTTGAAGAAGATCGCCCAATCCATCGTCTCGGGGGACAACGGTATCAACCTCATCGTCCTTCTGATCGACGAACGCCCCGAGGAAGTTACCGATTTCAAGATGAGCGTGGAGGGGGCGCAGGTCGTCTATTCCACCTTCGACGAAGGGGCGGATCGCCACGTCCGCGCCGCGGAGCTCACCGTCGCCTATGCAAAACGCCTCGCCGAACAGGGCAGAGACGTTGTCATTCTCCTCGATTCCCTCACTAAACTCACGAGGGCGTACAACTACATCGCCGAGAGCACGGGCAAGACGCTCACGGGCGGGTTGGATGCCGCGGCCCTTGCCGAACCCAAACGCTTCTTCGGGGCGGCGCGGAACACCGTCGAGGCGGGCAGCGTGACCATTCTCGCGACCGCGCTCGTCGATACGGGCAGCCGCATGGATGACGTTATCTACGAGGAATTCAAGGGGACGGGCAACGCGGATATCTTCCTTTCGAGAGACCTCGCGGAGAGGAGAGTGTTCCCCGCCATCGATATCCGCCGTTCGGGCACCCGCAAGGAAGAACTACTGTTGAGCGAAGCCGAACTCAACGCCGTGTACAAACTGCGGGAGAGGGGGATCGTCGAGAATGCGCAGGGGCTCATCGAGATGCTCAAGCGCACGCCGAACAATTCGGAATTCGTGGCGCGGCTTCCCGAATGGTTGAAGATTTATAAAGCGATGTAAACTTTCCGAAAAGGACAGAAAAACTCCCCGCAAAGCAGCGGGGAGTGATTTTTATTTGCGGAAATCGTTGACTTGCACGAAGTAGGTAACGCCGAAGAGGAGCACACCCGCAAGGAACACGACGGGGAAAACGACGAAGTTTTCAAGGTCGGGTCCGCTCGCAAAGTCGATGTTGCAGGCGAGGGCGACGATCAGCGTGACGATCACGAGGAGAGCGTATACGACGATCGCATTGAGGATCGCGGGGCTCTTCCGTTTCAAAGACCGTTCGCCGAAGCGGTTGGCGAATGCAAGCCCCGTAACGAGAAGAAGTGCCGTGCCCATTCCCCAAATAAACCAAGGCAGGAAGAGGGAGATGCCGTGGGACTTCCGAATGCCCATCGCGATCGCTCCGATGACGATGCAGTAGAAGAACACGACGAGCGAGCTCAAAAAGAGTGCCTTCCCCTTATGAACGATGTTTTCGTCGGGGTTGCGTCCCACATTGCCGCTGCCCGAGGTGACGACGCGGATCCCGTCGTGCGCGGCGCGGGCTTCAAGGTCGGTGAAGTCGATCCCGCTCAGGTCCTGTGCGCGTTCGGGCTCATTTCCGTTCTCCCCGCTGCGGGGAATGGCGTTGGAATACACCTTCCCGAGGACGGCGCGGTATCCCGTCTCTTCGCGGACGGGCGCGGGTTCGGGTTCTGCGGGCGGGGCGGGCTCTTCGGGCGCGACGTAGTAGGGAGCGTCGGGCGAAGGAGTAGGGGGCGTGTTGACGAGGTTGAGATAGTTCTGATGAAGGATCTCCTTCTCGCGGCGGCGGAAATCGGCTTCCATCTCATCGCGGATGCGGATCTCCTGCTCGGCGAGCGATTCGGCGTAACGCCTGCGCTCCTCTTCGAGAAGGGCCTCCGTCTTGGCGTTCTCCTCGCGAAGCATGCTCTCGGAGCGGAGAAGTTCCTGCTCGCGGGCTTCCCGTTCGCGGAGGATCTGCTCGTTCCGTTCGCGCTCTTCCTCGATCAGCCGTTTTTCCTCTTCGATCGCCTCTGCGCGTGCGTCGAGCTCTTCCCGCTCGGCGGAATGCACTTCCTCAAGCTGTTGGGCTTTGAGGTTGTACTCTTCCGTCTTTTCCTCTTCGAGTTTGCGAAGTTTCTCTTCGTACTCCGCCGTCTTTTCCTCGTCGAGCTGTTTGAGCTTTTCCTCGTATTCGGCGACGAGCTTTTCCCGATCGGCGGAATCGTCGTAGATGGGTTCGAACTCAAAATCGCCCTCGTCCTCGCCTTCGCCCGCAGGGACGCGGGAAGTGGTACTTTTTAGGACCCGCATGTTGACGGCGGTGGGGGCGGGGTTGCTGAAATCGAAGTCCTTGTCCGAGATCAGGCTGTCGATAATGGTGCGGGAATATTCCCACTCCGATTGGTTCTGCTCGGCGATCTCCTTGCCCGCGTCGGTGAGGGAGAAGTATTTCCTTCTTCCGCCGCCGACCGATCCTCCCCAATACGAGGTGATGTACCCATCCTTTTCGAGGCGTTTGAGTGCGCTATACAGGGAGGGCTGTTTGAGTTCGTACTGCCCGTGGCTCTTGCGCTCGATCTCGGCGATGATCTCATAGCCGTACTTGTCCCCGTCGTAGAGGGCGCGGAGAATGATGGTATTGATATGCCCGCGGATGAGGTCTGAACTTACGCCCTTGCCCTGATCTTCGGCGGGCTGTTCGGTCTCTTCGTTGGTAGGCTCTTCCGTGTTCTCCTCGGCTGTGTTTTCCGATTCGGCGGGAACTTCTTCCTTCGCCTCTTCACTGCCGTAGGGGAACTCTCTTTCGTCGTCCATCGAAATTCCTCCTTCGTGACGAATTGCATATATTGTAGCATACTTTGGATTTCTTGTCAATAGATAGAGTACTATGTCTGACATAATTTTACAAATTTTTTGTATAACGGGGCGAAATATGACATAAAAAAGGGTGATGGGAGTCTTTCGCGGAGCAATGTTCATCGTCGGCGGCGCGATCGGAGCGGGGTTCGTGACGGGTGCGGAGCTCGTCCGTTTCTTTTCGACGAGGGGATTTTGGCTCTCCTGCGCCCTTTCTTCCGCCATCTTTTCCGCGATGTGCATGCTCTTTTTGCATCTTGGGAAGAAGTACGGCGGGGCGGAAAAGGTGTTTTCCGTTCTGTTCGGGAGAGGGAAACGCGTCGCGCGTGTCCTCGTCTCTCTTTGCGCCTTCATCCCGAGCGCGGGAATGCTCGCGGGGTTGGATGCTCTCGTCCCCGCATGTTCTCCGCTGCTTTCTATTTTGGGGCTTGTCGTTGCGACGGTTTGCCTTCATCGGGGGATGAAAGGGGTCGCGAATTTCAACGCCGTGCTCGTGCCCGCCCTTCTTATTTCCGTTCTCCTGTTTTCGAAAATGGGGCGAACTTTTTCCGTGCCGATTTTTTTCACGCGAGGGATATTCGGCGGGATCGTCTATGCGGGGATGAACGCCTTCCTTCTCGCGCCCGTTCTCTTTGACGCGGGGGAGAAGATGAAAAAGCCGCTCCTTTCCTGTGCCCTTGCGGGCATTCTCGTATTCTTTGCGGCGGGGCTCATCCTCGCCCGCGTCGCGGCGGGAGGGAAGGAGGCGGAGGGGGCGGAGATGCCCTTTCTGAGCGTTGTGAATTCCCGCATTTTCGATGTCACTGTCGCGGCGGCGATCCTCACTTCCCTCGTCTCTTCGCTCTATCCCATCTTTTCGCTCTGCGGGGAGATCCGCGGCAAAAAGAGATACGCCGCAGAGGGGCTTTCACTCCTTGCGGCGTTTGCTTTTTCCCGTTTGGGACTCTATGGGATCGTGCGTTTTTTGTACCCCATCCTTGGATTTTTGGGGTGCGGACTCTCAATTCTCTGTATTCTTCACGAGCAGTTTTTCAAGCATCGCCACAAGAAAATACATGAGCGCGGCAAAGAAGCAAAGGATCACCGTCGCCGCCATCAGAAGGTCGAGTTTGAACACCTGCCCGCCATACACGATAAGGTATCCGAGCCCCGCACGGGACACAATATATTCCCCCATAATGGAGCCGATCCATGCCATCCCCACGTTGACTTTGAGCATGGAGATAAACGAGGCGAGCGAGGACGGCACGACGAGTTTGCTTAAAATCTGCCACTTGTTCGCGCCCATCGACCGAAGGAGCAAGAGCTTGTTTTTGTCCGTCGAGACGAACGCGGTGAGCATGTGCATGATGGCGACGATGAGCCCGACGATCACCGTCATGAAGAGGATCGCCTTGGAACCCGTGCCGAACCAAATGATGATGAGCGGGCCCAACGCGATTTTGGGGAGGGCGTTCAAGACGACGATGTAGGGTTCGAGGACGCTCCGCACCGTCTCGCTCCACCAAAGAAGGAGGGCGATCCCATAGCCGAGAACGACGGAGATCGCAAATCCCGCCGCCGTCTCCCAAAGCGTCGTGCCGATGTGATAGAAGAGCGTGCCGTCTTGATACAGTCCCGCGATCGTCTTTACGATACGGGAGGGGGAGCTGACGAGGAAGGCATCCGCCCAACCGACTGCAGTGGAGAGTTCCCAAAAGCCGATAAGCAGGAGCAGGATGCCGACGCGGAGCGACCACACGACCCCGACGTGCAGCCTTCGCTTTTTCAGAAAGCGAAGATGTTCTTCCGAATAGGAAATTTCATATCGTTTGTGTTTCATCCGTTCAATTCCCTCCAAAGCAGTTCGAACCACTCCGAGAATTCGCCTTTTTCCCGCCGTTTGAGCGGGTCGGGCTCCTCAAATTGCAGGGAGTGGGCGTGGGTGACGCGGGCGGGACGGGAGGAGAGGACGAGGACGCGGTCGGCGAGCGAGATCGCCTCCGAGATATCGTGCGTGATGAGGAGTGCGGTCTTTTGTTCGCTGCGGATGATATGGGCAACGTCCTTGGTCACGTTGAGCCGCGTCTGATAGTCGAGGGCGGAGAAGGGCTCGTCGAGCAGGAGCACGTCGGGATCGGCGGCGAGGGTACGGATGAGAGCGGCGCGTTGCCGCATCCCTCCCGAAAGTTCGGAAGGGTAGCTCTGCAAATAGTCCGAAAGTCCGTATTTCTCGGCGAGCGAGCACGCGTGCTCTTTCTGTTCTTGTTGAAGTTTTCCCTTGATCTCGAGGGGCAGAAGGATGTTCTTCTCGATCGTCCGCCACGGGAAGAGTTCGTCTTTTTGCAGCATGTACCCGCAGCGTCCGCTCCGCGTCACTTCTCCTTCGGAGGGGGCGAGAAGTCCCGCCGCGAGGGATAGAAGCGTCGTCTTGCCGCATCCCGAGGGCCCGATGATCGCCACGAATTCACCCTTTTCCACCGAAAAGGACAGCCCTTTGATGGCGACCGTCTCGCCCCGCTTGGTATGATAGATGTATCCAACGTCGGTAAATCGAAGAATTTCTTCCATGGCGGTACTTCCTTGGCGAGAATTTACAGCGTCGCCATCGCCTCTTTTGCAAACGAGTTGTCGGTGAGTTTTCCGAAGTCCGCACGGGAGGGGAGTTCGCCCGCCAGTTCGATGATGTCTTGCAGCCGATCGAAACTTGCCTTCGTCATCTGCATATCCTTCACCCAAGCGTCGATCGATCTGTAGCTCTTGATGCTCGTCGTAAGCGACTCTTTCGAGGTGGAGGGGAATTGCTCTGCAAGACCTTCGGCGACCTTCTCGGGTGCCTCCTCCTGCGCGTATTTTATCGCTTTCAAGATGGCGCGGAGGAATTTTTTCGCCGTCTCCCCGTTCTTATCCAGCCACGAACGCTTGGCGATGAAGGAAGTGTAGGGGACTTCGCCGCCCGCCGTTCCGACCGCCGCGACGATATAGCCCTTTCCCGCCGCCTGATATTCGGAAGCGGTGGGCTCGAACATCGTGCAATACTGCGCGGTGCCCTCCTCGAACGCCGCCGTCATCAGGTTGAACTCCACGTCGAAGTTGAGGCGGATATCGTTGTCCTCGAACCCGTGTTCGCGGAGGATGTATTCGAACGTCATTGCAGGAACGCCGCCTCTTCTGCCCGCAAGGATCTCCTTTCCTTTGAGGCTTTCCCATGTGAAATCGGGCTCTTCTTCTCTTCCGACAAGGAAGGAGCCGTCCCGCTTGGTCAGTTGACCGAACACGGTGGGAAGATCGGCCGCGCCGCCGAGTTGGACGTAGATCGCGGCTTCCGGTCCGCAGAAACCGATGTCCGCGTCGCCCGAGAGGACCGCCGCCATCACGTTGTCCGCGCCGCCGCCGTTTGTGAGCTTGATCTCGATGCCCTCTTCCCCGAAATAGCCGAGCGAATCGGCGAGATACATCGGGGCATAGAACACCGAGTGGGTGACTTCATTGATATTGAGAACGGTTTTCCCGTCCTTTTCTCCGCAAGCGGAGAGGGGAAGCAGGGCGAGCAGTGCCGCACCTGCGATCGCTAAGGGTTTTTTCATACTTCACTCCGTAAAATTTGGGATATTATAGTGTATGCCCCGCGTCCTTTTGTTGACAACGAGGGACAATTGGGATATAATGTTTACGAAAATCTCGAAGTTTGGGAAAAAATCATGAAAGAGATGCAGACGACGTACGATCCCTCCTCGTTTGAGGACAAAATCTATGCGGAGTGGGAAGCGAAAAATTGTTTCCGCGCCGAAACCGACCCCGCGAAGTTGCCCTTTGCGGTGATGATGCCGCCGCCCAACATCACGGGTCAGCTCCACATGGGGCACGCGATGGACGAGACGATGCAGGATATCATCGTGCGTTTCAAGCGGATGCAGGGATATTCCGCGCTCTGGCTCCCCGGGACCGATCACGCCTCCATTGCGACGGAGGCGAAGATCGTCGAACAGATGAAGAGCGAGGGGCTTACAAGAGAGAGTGCGGGGAGAGAGGAGTTCCTTCGCCGCGCTTGGGCTTGGAAGGAAAAGTACGGCGGACGCATCGTCGAACAGCTCAAAAAGCTGGGCTCTTCCTGTGATTGGTCCCGCCTTGCCTTCACCATGGACGATAACCTTTCGAACGCGGTGCGCGAGGCGTTTTTCCGCCTGTATAACGAAGGGCTCATCTACCGCGGGAGCCGTATCATCAATTGGTGCCCCAACTGCAAAACGGCTCTTTCCGACGTTGAGGTGGAATACTCCGAGGACGCGGGGCA
>CANPWF010000004.1 GCA_947581885.1 uncultured Clostridia bacterium | reverse complement strand
CCCTTCTGCGGGCTGTACGGCATCTTCTGTGCTCTGTTCTTCCGACTCCGCCTCTATGGGCTCCCGAACCCCTTCCGCGGGCTGTGTGGCATCTTCTGTGCCCTGCTCTTCCGACTCCGCCTCTATGGGCTCCCGAACCCTTTCTGTGAACCGTGTAGCCTCTTCCTCGGTTTCCGCTGCGGTTTCTCTTTCTCCCGTTGCGGTCTCGCTTTCTTCCTCCGCGGCTTCGCTTTCTTCTGCGGCGCGCAAAGGCAAATAGACGTCCCGTACCAACTGTGCGGGCACAACGCCGTTCCGGATCCACTCGGAATGCAAATTCTCCTCGGCGGTCAATTTGCCGACGAGCGCCTTCCAATCGGACGGCAACGAATTAAAGAGCGTAGAATTTTTGAGGGCGAGCCAGCCTTTACGGCCGATTAGCCAATACTTTTCCCCTTCGTACTCAAAGCAATAGATGAACGCGCGCTGGTGAAGTTTTTTGAGATAATTCTCCGTCAATTCCATCGAAATGCCGTCTCCGCGCACATCTTCCGCTTTGCAGAGCCCGTCCTTTCCAAGAATCATCAAAATGCGGTAGCATTGCCGCCAATAAACTTGAAAATCGCTTTTGAATTTTGAAACGCTGAATTTTCCGTCATCCTCTTTTCCCGTCTCGGGGAATACAATCTCTTCTTCGGCTTTTTCCGTTCCTTCGGCTTTTTCCGTTCCTTCGACTTTTTCTGTCTCTTCCTCTTTTTCCGCTTCTTCGAGATTTTCGGCTTCCTCCGTTTTTTCCGCATCTTCGCTTTCCGCGGTTTTTTGTTGTGTGGCCGCAAAATAGAAGGCGCGCTCCCACAACCCGCTGTAAACTTCGGGCCCGCGCGGCAGGGCAAACAATTTTTCGCGGAGCATCCGTCCCGCCGATGTGAAAGCCTCCTGCGAGCGGACGGCCGCGGAGATTGCATTCAGAAGTTCGATCGCTTCCGCATTTTCGAACAAAGCGGATCCGAGCCTCAAAAACTGTTCGCCGAAGCCCTCGATCGCATTTTTATAATCATCCTCATCCGATGTGATGGAGAAAAATCCGCCGAAATCCTCGTTCGCCGCGCGAACGGCTCGGGCGTACGCTTCGGCGTCGCCCGAGATCCCCCCAACTTCCGCGATCAGCCCGTCCTGCATGGTTTTGAGATTTTGCAGACGGGCACCGAGCCCATCGACATCTTCCTGCTCGAGGAATTCGTTTCTTTCAATGCGGACGGCGAGCGAGCGCATTTCACCCACAAGCGAAACCTGCAACGCGGAGATTTTTTCCAACTTGATTTTCAATTTCCGAATTTCCATAAGTGCTTCCTACAAAATTTATTGCGGTTTGGATAGACAATATCAATCCAATTTAATTATAGCACATACAAACAGGTTTGGCAATTCCTTTGGTAAAATTAGAGGGGTAAATCTTTGAAGAACTATCCTCATATACCGCTCCCGAACGTGTCAAATAGTTCCGTTCTCGGTGCGATCGGAGCCATCAAATCTATCTCTAATATAATGGCACTACAAAAAGCTTCAAGTTTATATCTATCATGGAAGTCTTGCGGCTCATGCGAGATGACGGAAATATTTGCGTGTTTGGTCTCAGAAGTACTTTTATTTATTCGTTCTCATTTTTCTTTCATGGTGCTTGTAAATTCTGTTTTGCAACCTTTTGAAAGCAGAAAAACAGCCCTATGTTCAAGGGCTGTCCGTTCGCATTTCATTGCTTAATGTCCACTCTTTATTCCACTATCCACACAAACCGTTCTACAATGTTACCTCTGTATGCACGGTGGATTTGCTTGCGCCGAGCGTCTTGGCACAGGCACGCACCGTGCAACCCGTCTTAACGATATATTCCCCGTTGCGCTTTGCGCGCTCTTCTATGTCCCGCCACACAAAATTACCCTCCGTTCGACAAAAGATACTTTAATCTATGTCGAATGAAGGCGAATTAGTACGACGGGCCGCCTTCTTTGGCAGAAACATATGCGGGGCGAGCCTCATAGGCCCGCCCCGCCATTCATTTTGTATTTTGCTTGCAAATATTCTTTTGCACGCCTTCGGTGCGGACTTTGAAATTTTTACCCGTTTGCCGCATCGCCACCTTTCCGGTCACAATCACTGTAAAATTTTCAATGCCTCCCTTGCAGTGAAATACGAGCATCCACGTATGCTTTGAGCCTACCCTCTTCTTCCATTGCCGCTAAGCGGGAAGACGCCCTCACAGAAATATACACTTTTAATTTCGGTTCCGTCCCGGAAGGCCGCACCACAACGGTACAGCCGTCCTCCAATATAAACTTCAGCACATCCGATTTCGGGAGACCGGACAACCTGTTTTGATAGTCCAAGCGGGTAACAACCTTTTTATCGCCGAATGCGGCGGTTCCCGTGCGGAACGCGCACATGAGCTTTTTCATTGTCTCAAAGCCCGCCTCTCCCTCAAAATCATAGGAGTAAAGCGTATTCAGATAATAACCGTATCGTTCATATAGTTCGTTTAATTTTTCGAGTAGCCCGATCCCGCGGGTCTTATAAAATGCAAACATTTCGCAGATGAGCAGCGCACCGTTTACGGCATCTTTATCGCGCACATATGTTCCGCTCAAGCACCCATAACTTTCCTCAAAGCCAAACAAATAACTCTCTGCGTTGCCTTGCCTTTCCAATCTGCCGATCTGTTCCCCGATAAACTTAAATCCCGTAAGAACATTGATCGTCCTTACGCCATACGCCGTTGCGATCGCTTCCGCCATATCCGTTGTAACGATCGTTTTGACGATTACGGGGTCATGGGGCATGCGTCCATGTTTTATTCTTTGAGCGCACAAATAATCTAAAAGCAGTATCCCCGTTTCATTTCCGGTCAAAAGCTTCATTTCTCCATCCGTATTATCCCTGACGGCGATCCCCACCCTGTCGCAATCGGGATCGGTCGCAAGCAAAAGATCGGCATGATTCTCCCTTGCGTATTGTATTCCCAGCGCCATTGCCTCTTTTATCTCCGGGTTGGGATACGGACATGTCGGGAAATTCCCGTCGGGTTTTTCCTGCTCATGCACAATTACAACATTCGTAAACCCCTCTTCCGTAAGCGCGCGCATAACGGGCTTCAATCCAGTACCGTTCAAGGGGGTATATACGATAGAGACATTGCGATCGATTTTGTCGCCGAACAAAACCGATTGTTTTTTAACCTCTTCTATAAAATCTGTATAAACCGATTGCGGGATGAAGGAAATCGATCCCGACGCCAGTCCGGCCTCAAAGCTTTGCCGTTTTACATCACGGAAAATATCAGAACTCTCTATTTCGCGGTAGATTTCGTCCGCGGCTACGGTCGTGATTTGGCAGCCGTCCGCCCCATAGACCTTGTAGCCGTTGTATTTTGCCGGATTATGCGACGCGGTTATCATAACGCCCGCCGCACATTTGAGAGCACGCACGGCAAAAGATAAACAGGGCGTCGGCATAAGTTTAGAATAAATAAAGACCTTTATTCCGTTTGCGGCAAATACGCCGGAAGCTATTTGGGCAAATTCAAAGGACATCTTTCTGCTATCATATGAGATAGCTATGTTTCTCTCAGCGATATCGTAGTGTTTTATCACATAATTTGCCAATCCCTGTGAAGCCTTCGCCACGGTATATTCGTTCATCCGGTTTGTGCCCGCGCCGAGAACGCCGCGGAGGCCGCCCGTCCCGAACGACAGATCCCGGTAAAATCTATCCCTTATTTCCTCTTCATCAGAGGCAAGCCGTTCGAGTTCTTCCTTCGTATTCGGGTCAACAACGTCGGAATCGATCCAAGCGTGCCACACTTTCATAACATCCATTATATTGTCCCCCTTTTTGTCACAGCATTGTCATACATTTCTTTCAGCGTATCGAAAATCGTAAATTGCGGCTCCCACCCCGTCAGCCTCTTGAGAAGCGCGTTGTCACAACAACAATACGGCAAGTCGTCCGGTCTGAATCTATCCCGGTCGAACGCGACGGCGATCTCTTTGCCGGAAAGAGAAATGATGTAATGCAGCAGATCTTCGATTTTATAGGCGATCCCGGAACCGACATTCACCACGTCGGGCGCACAGGGACACTCCGCAAGAAGCCGATAAGCGCGTACGATATCCCGGACATCGGAAAAATCACGGGAAACGGAAATGTTTCCGACTTTGATCGCGCCCGTCTCCCCGGACGAAGCGAGCCGCACGACTTGTTCAATAAAACTCGGCAACACAAAAATGGGTTTTTGCCCGACGCCCGTATGATTGAAAGCCCGGATGCATACGATATCAAGCCCGTATTGATTGCGGTAAATTTTTGCAAAATTCTCTATCATGATGCGGCTGATGCCGTATGGATTGACCGCTTCGAGCATGTCCTGTTCGGAGACGCGCTTATGCGACGGAGCGAATTCTTCGCTCGACCCGACAAGGATCACTCTTACAGGCGCCCCCCGCCGCACAGCTTCCAGAATATTCAGCGTTCCGCAGACATTGACATTGATCGTTTCCTGCGGTATTTTCCAGGAGAGTCCGACGCTACTGATTGCGGCGAGATTAAAAATATAGTCGGGATGCACCTCGGAGATGGTTTTCATTACGGCATCCGCATCCGTGATATCCGCTTTGATAAAACCAAATCCCCACGGTTTTTCGGCGACATTGCAATCACAACCGAAAACAACGTATCCGTTTTTACAAAGTTCCTCTTTCAAATAGCCGCCGACGAACCCGTTGCATCCGATGATCAGCGCTCTTTTTTCGATCATACGCTCACTCCACAAGGCCGAGGACCTTCTTATAACAGGCGATCGTTTGCTCCGCGATCGCGTCCCAACTGAATTTCGCAAGTTGAAGTTTTCCCCGTTCGCTCATCTCTTTTCTCAAGGCGTCGTCTCCTATCACGCGGCGGATCTGTCCGCAAATTTCTTCCGCGTTTTTCGGGTCGAAATAGATTGCCGCATCTCCGCCCACTTCCGGCATGGAACTCGTGTTGCTTAAAACGACGGGACACCCGCAAGCAAATGCCTCAAGCGTCGGTATGCCGAACCCCTCATACAGCGAAGGAAACACAAAACACAGGGCATGCGAATATGCGTATGACAAGTCGTCGTCAAACGCATTCATCTGGATCGTCTGTCCTGAAACTTCGGCCATCAGCGCGCGCTCCGATTCACTGAAAGCCCCGCCGCCGATGCAAACCAAATACAGATCGGGCGTTTCGGCTAAAATCGGCTTGACGCCCTCGAAAAAGGTTTGAAAATTTTTATATCCGCCGCGGTTTCCGACAAACAAAATATATTTTTGCGGGAGCGCCAAATCGGAATGGCCCTCGTGTGGCGTTAAACTGTTTCCGAGATATATGACCGTGATCTTATCGGGAGAAACATCGGGATAAATTTTCAAAATATCCCTTTTGGTGTTTTCGGATATCGCAATGATATGATCCGCGCCATAGATCATTTGTCTTTTATTTTCAGCGGTCGGATCGTTTGCAGGGAACAATTCCGGGAACAGTTCATGGATCATATCATAGACCGTGATCACAACGTTCCGATGTCCCGCCCGAAGAATATACGGATGGTAATATGTCGGATGGATCAAGTCATACTTCTTTGCTTTCCTTAAAGAGAAAAAACGGTTGACGGTACCCATCCCGCGCATATATTTTGAACTGATCTTCCGGAAATACGATTCAAAATAAGCGTTCCTGTTCCCAATACAATATGCGTCGGCCCGCACATCCGCGCTCCGGCTGATATGCGTCAGAAGTTCATAAAAATAGCGGGAAATGCCGCCGAACTTCTGGACAAGCATGATTTGATAATCATAGTAAACCGATATCTTATCTTTCATTTTTCAACACCTCACTCTCAAAAAGACGGCCGTCCCGTGGACGGAAAACGGAACCGAATCTGCGGGGACGAACAGGCAATCACCCTTGAAAAGCATTAAGCATTTGTCCGCAAAAAACACCGTTCCGCAACCGTCAACGCATAAAAACACCTCAAACGAATTTTCCGTTACGGTAAAGGGTCTCGGTTTTCTGCAACTTTCGGTATTTACAAATACTTTTTCAACATAAAAATACTTGCAATTACACAGAGAATCGGTAGAGTACCCATTATAAAATCTTCTGATGCGCATGGGTTGCTTTAATTCACCGCTGCTCTTCAAGTCGGCGACATCCAATGCCTTCTTGATATGCAGCGGACGTTTCTTGCCGTCTTTATCCAAGCGGTCATAATCATACAGTCTGTATGTGAGATTGGAATTCTCCTGTATTTCGGCGATCAGTGCGCCTGCCCCTATGGCGTGCACTTTCCCCGCATTGATCAAAAACGCATCTCCTTTTTGAATCGGAACGCGGTAAAGATATTTTTCCAAAACTCCATTCCTTATGGCATTCCGCACAATGGAAGGAGTAACGTCGCACTTGAACCCGTAAATAATGCTCGCCTGTTTGGTTGCGTCGAGCACATACCACAATTCCGTCTTGCCCAGCTGCCCGCCCTCGTGCGATTCCGCGTATGCGTCGTCGGGGTGCACCTGAATGGAAAGATCGCTCTTTGCATCGATCAACTTGATCAGGATGGGCAATTCTTTCCCGTTGCGGTAATGCTCTCCGAGAAACTCCGGGTGCTCGCTTAATACTTGCGGCAGGGATGACCCGGCGAATTCTCCGCTCACGACGGTGCTCGGTCCATCGGGATGGATCGAGCATTCCCACGTCTCCGCAAGCGGATGCAACCCGATATTTTTGGAAAAATCCTCATTGAGTCTTTCACCGCCCCAAAGATAGTCCTTTGCGGCAGGGCTTAATAAAAACGGTTCTCTCATTTTAATCGGGAAAATCAAACTTCTTCTTATCTTTTATGTCAATTTCACTGCCGATCTGGATCTCGATCACCTTTAATTCGCTGTCCGCGACAATCGTATGCTTACAGCCGGCCGCCATCGTGATCACATCGCCCGCTTTTACGCGCTGTTCGTACCCGTCTACGATCACCCGCCCCGTGCCGGAAAGGACATTCCAAATTTCGTCCCTGTGCTCATGGCTGTGATAATTCATCCTGTGGCCCGGGTTCAATGTTACTTTTACTACGATCCCTTCTTTCTCTATGTCAATTACTTTGTAACTTCCCCAAGATTTCTCCGCAAACCGCACGGGGCTGTCAAACTTGTCCACAAACGGCTTGATATAACTCGACTGCTCTTTATCGGAGACCAGGATCCCCTCTGCGCTTGCGGATACCACCACATCTTTTAACCCCATGCACAATATCGGCACATCCAATTCGTTTACGATGTGGACGTTCTCACAGGTCTCATTCATCGCCCCTTTGCCGATCACGCGCTCCTGCATCGATTCCGTCAAGGTATTCCATGTGCCGAGGTCCTTCCATTCCCCCGAAAACCGCATGACTTGGATGGAACTTTCTTTTTCTACGACCGCATAGTCAAAACTGATCTTGGGCAAAGTATCATATTTGCTGAACAAATCGGCATAGTCGGTAAACTCGATCATGTCATGCGCTTTCTTCATGAGATACCCGAGTTTGAACGCAAAGACGCCTCCGTTCCAAAGGGCGCGCATCTTGATATATTTCTCGGCGGTCTTGGAATCCGGCTTTTCTTTGAATCCCGAAACGGGGCTGATTTCGCTTTGGTCCGCGGGGATGATGTAGCCGTATTTCTCACTCGGATAGGAGGGCTCTATCCCCATCAGCACAAGTTCCGCTTCTCTCTTATCCGTTTGTTCGCCGAGTTTTTTGAGACAGGCAAAGTAATCTCCGCTCACATACGGGTCAACGGGGCATACAACGACGGTTTCCTCTAAAGATACGCCCTTAACGTCGTGCAAATATGCCGCCGCAAGCACGATTGCGGGGAAAGTGTCCCGTCTGCAAGGTTCGACCGATATCCCCACCTTCTCGCCTAATTGATTGTGGATCGCGGAAACCTGGGCGCGGGAGGTGGCGATCGTCACATCGGCTTCGGGATCCACCTCCTTGATTTGCCGATATACCCGTTGCGCCATCGATTCCATCTCGCCCGACGGAGTTTGAAACAACTTGATAAATTGCTTCGATCTGACGTCGTTGGACAGCGGCCACAGACGCTTACCGGATCCTCCGGACAATAAAACGAAATTCATCGGTTCCCTCCTTACCGTTCGGCCCGCATCGGATTTTTCAAAAAGTCGTCATATGCGAGTGCGATCCCTTCTTTTAATTCTGTCTTATACGTCCACCCGAGTTTTTGCGCTTTGGAGACGTCGAGTAATTTGCGCGGCGTGCCATTGGGCTTCGTTGCATCCCACCTGATCTCTCCCCGATAGCCGACTGTATCGGCAACGAGTTCCGCCAATTCCTTGATCGTGATTTCTTTCCCCGTTCCCGCATTCACGGTTTCGTTTCCCGAATAATGGTTCATAAGGAACACGCACAATTCCGCGAGATCGTCCACATAGAGAAATTCTCTCAGCGGACTGCCGTCTCCCCAACATGTAACATAGGGCGCACCCGCGATCTTCGCTTCATGGAAGCGCCTGATAAGCGCAGGCAATACATGCGAATGCGTGGGATGGTAATTATCGTTCGGTCCGTATAAATTGGTCGGCATCACGGAAATATAGTCCGTCCCGTATTGCCTGTTCAAAAACTCGCAATATTTGAGTCCGGAGATCTTGGCGAGCGCATAGGCCTCGTTCGTCTTTTCCAATTCGCTCGTCAAAAGACAATCTTCTTTCATCGGTTGGGGCGCCATGCGCGGATAGATGCAGGATGACCCCAGAAATTCCAGCTTTTTACAGCCGTTCTTCCATGCGGAATGGATCACATTCATTTCCAACATCATGTTTTCATACATGAAATCCGCAAGATGATCGTTGTTCGCTTCGATGCCGCCCACTTTCGCCGCCGCCAGAAAAACATATTCGGGGCGCTCTTCACTGAAAAAGCGTTCTACGTCCGCTTGCTTCAACAGGTCGAGCTCGGCATGCGTGCGCACGATCAGGTTGGTATACCCTTGTCTGCGCAGTTCTCTCACGATCGCCGAACCGACCATCCCGCGATGCCCGGCCACATAAATTTTCGCGTTCTTTTCCATACAGCCTTCCTCCGTTGTCTCCCCCTATATGTTTTTCATGGCCTTTTCGCGTTTTGCCAAGCGTCTGTCGTGCGCCGCCATGATCTCCACCAACTTTTCATAGCTTGTTTTTTGCGGATCCCAACCGAGTACCGTGCGAGCCTTGGTGGGATCTCCCCACAAGTTATCCACGTCGGTGGGACGGAACCACGCAGGGTTCACGCATACAAGCATCCTGCCCGTTTTTTTATCATAGCCCTTTTCGTCTACGCCCTTCCCGCGCCATACAAGTTCTATCCTGTTTGCCTTAAAAGCCCGTTCCGTAAAATCGCGCACGGTATGCTGGACCCCGGTTGCGATCACAAAGTCATCCGGTTTTTCCTGTTGCATGATCAACCACATGCACTCCACATAGTCCTTGGCATATCCCCAATCGCGTAAACTATCGAGATTCCCAAGTTCGAGATGATCCTGCAATCCCTCTGCAATGCGCCCCGCCGCGAGCGTGATCTTGCGGGTGACGAAATTTTCCCCGCGGCGCTCGGATTCATGGTTGAACAAAATCCCGTTGACGGCAAACATGTTGTAGGCGTCCCGATACTCCTTGACGATCCAAAAACCGTATTGTTTCGCCACCGCATACGGGCTGTACGGGTGGAACGGCGTCGTCTCTCTCTGCGGGATCTCCTCTACTTTGCCGTAAAGTTCCGATGTGGACGCTTGATACACCTTTGTTTTATCCGACAGCCCGAGGATGCGCACCGCCTCCAGGACCCGCAATATCCCAAGCGCATCGATGTCCCCCGTATATTCGGGCGCATCGAAGGAGACTTGCACATGCGATTGTGCCGCCAAATTATAAATCTCATCCGGCCGGACCTCACCGATGACCCGGATAAGAGACGAGGAATCGCTCAGGTCGCCCTCGTGCAATGTAATTGAATGTTGGGCCAAAAGATGATCGATCCGCTCGGTGTTGGAAATCGAAGCTCTGCGCACGATCCCATGCACTTCATATCCTTTCTCCAATAAAAACTCCGCCAGATAGCTCCCGTCTTGTCCCGTGATACCCGTAATCAATGCTTTTTTCATGTTCTCGATCCTCCAAGATATTTTTTTAATGAACCGCGGAGCCGCTCTCTCTGTATTACGGCTCCTCGCCTACTAATTGTCTGTATATTGCAAGATAGTCTGCCTTAAAGCGTTCTACGTTGAGACCGTCACAAAATTCCGAATAGGCCGCTGAGGGGCGGAACGGCTCCGAAAGCGCCTGTTCCAACGCCGCCCGCAGCGAAGCGACATCCTCCGTCTCAAACAAATATCCGAGATCGTGGGTGCCTATCGTGAATCCGAGGTTTCCGTGATTGGGCCCGACAATACACTTCCCTGCCGCTACGCCCTCCGTCATGGGTCCGCTCGCTCCGTTAAAAACTTTTCTGTACGGCAAAGCGATGATGTCGCACGCAGCGATCGCATGGGCGAAGTCATCGTCCGTCAGATATTTCAGACACAATCGTACGTTTTTTGCAAAGCGGCCGCTATGGCTTTCGATATATGCGCGGTCGAAGGTATCTTCTTTCCCGGCGACCAATAACTGAAACGGATGCGCAACGTCTCCGAGCGCTTCCAGAAGCAGATCCAATCCCTTATCGTATCGGGTGCCCCCGATACAACCGATCGTCGGGACCGCGGGGTCCAGATCAAAATAAGCGCACGCTTCCCGCTTATCCGTTTCTGCTTTCTTGAAGACGGGGTACTCGATGCTTTCCACATTATCGATCCCGTCCTTTCTGAAAAGAGAAGCGATATATTCCGAATGGACGACCGCCCTTGAAGAATGTTTACAGATCCGCTTCGTGCTCAATCTATGCAAATAACCGCTCCGCGCCCAATGAAACGTGATCACGATCTTATATTTTTTCAACGCCCCAAGGCCTACCCCGAAATATCTGTATAGCCCGTCTCCGTATAAAAAGTGTATCACATCGGGGCTTGCTTGTCTTGCGATATCGGAAATTTCCCGCATCCATTTTTTATACGCCTTAAAACTTCTCTTGCCCTCTTCACGGACAGTCGTCAAATACAAATCACCCCCCCCCCGCCGCCGAAGGCACTGCGATCGCAGAGCGATACTGTGTGCTCTCCGTAAGCGCATTGAGATATTCAATGTGATGTCCGTCCATTGCGGTATCTACGAATAAAATTTTCATTCTCCTTTCTCCGTTGCCGTTGTGGTTTTCTGTTGACCGCTCTGTTTTTCCGAAGAACGCTATGACAAAATAAACTTTGCGAACTCCGTCAAAAAGTTTTCCAGCCTGTATCCCTTGCAGCCGTTCGCTTTATAGATCCGGTTGCGCAACTTGATGCGCGCTCTGCAATCCTTCCAGGTTTTTTTATTGCTTACTCCGCCCAAACGGAAATTCGCCAAAACCTCATGAAGTACGCATATCTTATATCCCCGCGCGCGGGCAGCCAGCATAAAGTTCAAATCGTCATAAATGCTTTCGTTGGCATATACGATCTCACGATACACTTTCCGCGTCACGAATGTCGTCGGATGGTTCCAATGGCGGGTCTTGAATTTCTTGTCGATTGCCGACCGTTTGATAAAATCCCGCTTTTCATTGAATATCCGCAAATCGGCATACATGATGTCAAACTGTACTTCCGCGTAAAACTTCGCCACCTTTTCGAGCGCGTCATCGTTATAATAATCGTCGCTGTTGATGATCCCCACGATCTCCCCGTCCGTCAAGGCGATCCCCTTGTTCATTGCGTCGTATATTCCGTTGTCTTTTTCGGAAACGATCTTGAACCCTATCCCGCGCTCCCCGAATTTTTCGGAATATCGTTCGGCGATCCCGACGGTATCATCGGTCGACAGCCCGTCGACGATCGTGTAATCGAAATTATCATACGTCTGCGCCAAAACATGTTCGATCGTTTCGGCGATCGTAGCCGCACTATTGCAACTTACCGTGATGATGGAAATTTTCGGCTTCGCATCCATACCTGTTTCTCATTCCTCTTGCGTATTGTTTTCGGATGGCACAGAGTCCCCGCGCTTCTCGATTTCGGACAACGGCGAGGTCTCCGTATTGTTCTCGGACGGCATGTCCGCCGTGGCCGTATCGCTTTCTGACGGCGCGCCCGCCGTGGCCGCCTTGCTCCTTCTGTGGAAAATTTTTCCGATCATGCCGAACCCCGTACGAAGGATCTCCCAAAACAGGTTATCCCGCAAAACGAGAAGCAGAACGAAGTAGAGTACAACGCCGCTGAAAAAGAGCACCAACAGGCACCACACCTTTACAGTAAGGGCCATCTTCAAAAGATATAGGGCAACGAACATGACGGCGCCCGCCAGCCAATACTTCCAGGAGCATGTAAATATCGGCTTTATATTGAATTTCTTTTGCTTCAAACAATAGATGAAGCCCGCAACGCACACCGTAAATTCCGCGACTACCGATGCAATGCTTGCGCCGAGCGCGTGGAAAAACGGAATAAGGCAGAGATTGAGAACGAAATTGACCACCGCTCCGATCACGACCGTCAGCGTGAGAATATTCTGTTTTCCTGTCGGGACAAAATACTGCATTCCCGTCACGTTGCTCAATCCGATCGCGATTACGATAGGGCTGAAAATTTGGATCAGCAGAATACATGGCTCATATCCGTCCCCAAAGAAGATCGGCACGAACGTGTCGGCGATCACGATCAATCCGAACATGATCGGTATGGACATCATCCATACGAACCGATACGATTTGTAGAGATATGAATACACCTGGGCCAGATTGCCTTCTTTGAATTTTTGAGAGATCCGCGGGATCATCACCAGCCCGAGGGAAGTCACCAGCGTCAGTGTGATCTTTACCACCTTTTCCGCTTGCTCATAGTACCCGTTCTCGCTGTATCCTTCCGTAAACCACCCGATCATCGATTTGTCCAACACCGTATATATTTGAACGGCGATCGTCGGCAAAAACATTTGAAGGACGGTTTTTATATCCTTGAAGGGCTTGATCCCTTTTACTTTACAGATATACTTCGGCAAGAACAACCAAAGCGGCAAATTCCCGCCGACGGTAAACGCTACCGTCAGTAATACATAGATCCAGAGATCCCCTTCTCCCTTTACGAACAAAAAGATGAATGCAATATTCAACGCCCGGAAGAGGATGCTGAAACTCACCGTCTTGCCGAATTCCTCAATGCTCAACATGAACCACGAGATATCGATGATAACATTGACCAAATTGAGGGACAGTATCAGATAGATGATGCGTTGTTCCGGAGCCGTGCCGAGCATAACAAACAGCATATAGGCGCCCAATGTGACGCCGACTGTCGCCAGGCGGAAAATATAGATCTCCCAAAACTTTCTGCTCCGCGCCTCTTTATCGGCTTGAACATAGCCGATGCTCCTCTGCGCATAGGTCGTCGTTCCCAATATGGCAAACAGCAAAAAATACGATACGATCGAATTGGAATAGCTATACAGCCCTACATTATCCACGCCCAAGACCCGTGATATATAGGGCGTCACGATAAACGGCGTAATGATGACGAGCAACTGATAGATTAAATTGTAGATGAAATTCAGTTTCAGACTCTTTTTAGCCATTTATCTCTTCCGTTGCGAGTTCGCGCGCCTTTTGAATGACGACGTGCATGTCCAAGTACATATATCGGCCCAATCTGCCGCCGAAGATCACACTGCGGTCCTTCTCCGCCAGCTCCGCATATCTTGCATAGAGCGCGTTGTTCTTTTCATCATTTACGGGATAATAGGGCTCATCCCCCATCCTCCATTCCGCGGAATACTCGCGCGAAATGACTGTCTTCGGCTGCTTGCCGAATTCAAAATGCTTGTGCTCAATGATGCGCGTAAACGGAACATCCGATGCCGTATAGTTGACCACGGCGTTCCCCTGGAAGTTTTCCGTATCCAATGTTTCCGTCTCGAAACGGACCGAGCGGTATTCGAGCGGCCCGAAGCAATAGTTAAAATATCTGTCGATTGCGCCCGTAAAGATCGTCTTTTTCGCAATCGCCGCGAAATACGCTCTGTCGTCAAAGAAATCGGTGTTTAACCTGACTTCTATCCCGTCGAGCATTTTTTCGATTATTTGCGTGTAGCCGCCTATGGGAATGCCCTGATATCTGTCGTTGAAGTAATTGTTGTCGAACGTGAACCTTACGGGCAATCTCTTTATGATAAAAGGCGGCAATTCGTTGCACGGTCTGCCCCACTGCTTTTCCGTATACCCTTTTATCAGTTTTTCATAAATGGTTTGCCCGACTAAATTGATGGCCTGTTCCTCGAGATTTTGCGGAACTTCCGAATAGCGCTCTCCCCGCTCCTTTTCTATCCTTGCCTTCGCCTGTTCGGGCGTCAATACGTCCGCCCAAAGTTTGGTAAAGGTGTTCATGTTGAACGGCAGATTATAGCATTCGTTTTTGTAGCGCGCGATCGGACTGTTGATATAAGAATTGAATTCGGCAAACCGATTGATGTACTCCCACGTCTCTTTATCGGACGTGTGGAAAATGTGCGCTCCGTACTTATGAACGTTGATCCCCTCGATCGTTTCCGTGTAAATATTGCCGCCGATGTGCGGACGTTTTTCTATCACAAGGCACGAGCGCCCCGCGCGGTGCAATTCATAGGCGCAGACAGCCCCGAACAGGCCGCTCCCCACGATCAAATAATCATACATGGCGATCCTCCGGCAACTCCTTTTGCCCGGGCAAGACCGTCTTGCCCAAGATCCCCTTCTTCCCGTGTTTATAGCCGAGTTTCATGAACTTCCGGATGATCTTTTTATTCGGCACCGAAAAGAGGCGCAATCCGAAACGGTATTTCCGATAACTGAAATAGGCATGCACCGCCCGCGAGCGTTTTCTGAAATTGTATGTGCTGTTGCGCACCTGATAGTATTCTTTCCACGGCGCATCATAGGTATTATAAAATTTCAAAAAGAGGAAGCGCTTCTCGCCCTTACAAAATTGCGGATGATAATACACGGAATCGCATACCGTGAGAAGCGTCGCCCCCGCCTCTCTCGCCCGCATCGTATAATCGACTTCATCGCCGCGGATAAAATACTGCCCGTTGGGGAACCCGATTTTTTCGACGAGCGCACGGGAGAACAGGGTCGAATTAAACGGACTGATGAACCCCGGGATCACGCCGTCTCGGAACGCCGCGCTCGATGCATATACGGGCCGTTCCGTATCAAATACCAACCAAGAATTCACCACATACAGCGGATCCTCCGGGATATGCGCGATCAATTTTTCGAGCGTGTCGTCCCTGAACATAAAACCGTCGTCGTCCATCAGCAGATATGCGTCCGCCTCGATGCCGCTCGCATATCTCAATCCCTGCTCAAAACCGCCTGCGCCCCCCGAATTTTCTTCCAGCCTGTAATACGCCACGTTCCCGGACTCGAACACACCGTTTTCGGCAAGAAACGCATATGTACCGTCCGTGGAAGCATTATCGACGACCACGATTTTTTTGGGTTGCACGCTCTGGCTGAGCTGATGCCCGAGATTGCGCAAAAGCATTTCTTTCCTGTTGAATGTCACTACGATCGATACGATGTCCATAAGAACTCCTTAAAAGATAATACAGTATTCTATCAGAGTTTTGATATCCATACTGAAAACAAACAACATCTCCGGCAAGAACCATACGACGGAGGACAGCGCTAATGCAGCGGCTTGAAGCGCGTTCGTCTGCGTATATTTGCCCTTGTTTTTATTCAGGCCGAATGCTGCGCCCAAAAGCATGAACAATATCATGATGTGCCTGAAAAACACGAGGTTCATCAGCATTAACGGCAATAAAATCGCCATCAAGAGGAACATTTGGCACACATTGTTTGCGACTTGCGCATTGCCGTTGCCCCGAAGGCCCTGTTTGGGTGCGTTAAAGTGATCGCGCAAAATATACACGCCAAACAGCCCCGCGAAATATGCAATATAAAATATCAAATATCCCCGGTTCGTGGTCGTGGTCAAATATGCATCGAATTTCCCCCGCAGTTGTGGGATCGCTTTTTCGACCAACGAAACGATCGACCCGATAAACGGGATCCGATTATGGTTCAATATCGATGCGGCCGCAAGCAAGACCGCTAAGATAAACACGACATCCGAAAATCTGATTTTTCTGTCACGGATCTTCGCGCCGAATCTCGTGCGATCGGAAAAATTCACAAAGACAAAAATGAGGAACATGATCATTGTCCGGTGAAACAGCGTCGCCAGCAAGATCAAAGCGATCAAGAGAATCCTGTTGTGGTTCCTGAGATACATGCAGATCGCAAAAAAAGTGATGGAGCCGCCGATGAAATAGCGCAATGAAATGGACATCATCGGGAAAATATACGGCATCGAAATCGCAAACAGGGCGTGAAAATTTTTTACTTTCAAAACTTTCATGCCGAGGAAAATAAAGACCGAACAGAATAAAAAAATCGCAAGCAAAAAGACATTGAACGACAAATTTGCCCGCGAAAACAGATTCGCGATCTGCACATAGCCGTATTCCATTCCGCTTCCGACATGCAAATTGGCGTAATAGGACTTATAAATGAACAGATCTCCGATCGTACAGTCATTGAGAGTAAATAGCAAGCCCATGAAAACGAAGGTTGCGATCTCAAAAACTCTATTACGTTTTCCGCCTATGGCAAACAATAAGTTCGCAACAAATAAGGCGTAATAAAGCGCGATTGCCATTTGTTAAACCACCGCTCTATATCGTCGATTACTTGATGAGCGTCATAGGGCCGTCCTCGTATTTCACGATCTCATTCTTTTCACAGATGGCCCTATAAACCGTGTGGAACCGCTCCGCAGCGCATTGCGCCGACCATATTCCCGTCATTGTTTCATATGCCTCATGGCCCAACGCGCGGATCCTGTCCCGATCGCGCGCCAAAAGCAGCAACCGTTTTATAAATTGCCGCTTGTTTCTGTACAATACTCCGTTTTGTCCGTCCTTCACCATGCTCTTTACGGCGCCGATTCTCCGATCCGCCAAGAGCGCGCAGGCGGAATTCATGCTCTCGTTCACGACCGCGCCCCACCCCTCTTTTCTGGTGGACGTAAAGAGGAAAATGTCGGCCGCATCCATATAGTTACGGACTTCCTTGAACGGGACCGCGCCGAGCTGGATAACTTCCTTTTCCAGATGTCTTTTTTTGATTTTCGCGGCGATCTTATCGTACAGTTTTCCTTGCCCCAACATCTTGATCTCAAAGTCGACGCCCGCCTTTTTCAATGCCCGTGCCGCTTTCAGCATGTACTTCGGGCGTTTCAATTTCAAATAGCGCGCCGTCCACAGCAACTGCAATTTTTCGCCGCCCTTTTTCTCAAAAAGCGCACCCTCGTCTTTGTGATTAATGTGCGGGAAGTACCCCCAGGCAAAACTCTTATGTTTGAACGCCCGATAGTACGCATAATCGTGTGCGACATATCCTCCCGCGCACAGCAGGTAAAAATTTTTATTCTTTCTGTATTTTGTGCATTGGGTGAGCACCCTTTTCAACTTGGGCGGGTAAAAAAGTTCCAACACGGACCGCTTAAACAGCCGTTCGCTGAACCAAAACGTCAGCTTGTCCGCTTTCAGGCGGGGAACGAGCATCTCAAACGGAAACGCACAGGAGCCCGCGATCACGGCGTCGGCCCTGTCCAACAATTCCTGCGCGCGCGCACGCTCGGCCTCCGATTCATACATCCGCACAACGAACGGATAAATTCTATTCATGTCGTCATAGCCGAGGTCGAGTTGTTCCTTTGCGACGGGCGTCGATGCAATAAAGTAAAACTCCTCTCTTTGCGCCAGCTCTTCGCAGATTTCCAACTGATGGTGATTCAAAAAATTGCTGATGAAAACGATCATGGAACGACACTCTTCTCTTTTCGGTGGTTTTTCTCAAGAACGCATCACGGTTGCCTCAGCCGTTCTTGCTTTCGGTCATCGGCAGGCTCTCGTACAACCCGATATATTGTTCGACCATTTCTTCGCGGCTCAGGATTTGCCGGTTTACTTCAAGATCTTTCCCCAACAGAGCGATAACGCCTGCGATGTCGCCCTTCCGCACCACATTTTCCTTGGGAACGCTCTCGGGGCTCCCCCCCGTCTCGTAAGTGATCACGGGCGTGCCGCATGCCTGCGCTTCCAGATTGACGGTGGGATAATTGTCCTCATACGTCGGATTGACGAGCACATCGGCGGCGCTGTAGATCTCCGCGAGTTCCTCGGCGCTGTTTGTCCTTGCGATAGTCAAAGCGCTCCCGGGTAAAGAACCGCGCTGTTTGTCCGCTATGCCGACCAACACCAATCGATAGTCCCCGCCTGCGCCGTTTGCGATCCCGATCAGATCCTTCAAGCCCTTTCTTTCATCCCACACGTTGGCTACGCCGAGGATCATTTTCTTTTCGCCGAACACATGCGCTTCCTTAAAGCGGCTCTCCGTCGGCTTGAAAACGTCTGTATCGATGCCGTTGTTGATGACTCTCGTATCATAGCCGCCCAAAAACGATTCGTTCACCAATGTTTTCAGCCACAGAGAGGGCGTAACGATATGCAGATCCTTTACGCCGAGAAAAGCCTTCTTTTTCTTGGCGTAATTGGAAGAGGACCGCTCAAAGAATACGCTCTTCGGATACTTCTTTTTTTGCGGACACCGGGAACATCCCGCTTTCCATTTGTCACATCCGCAGGCTTCGCAATAGGCGGCATGTCCCGTAAACGGCCAACAGTCATGGAGCGTCCAAACAACGGGGATCCCCGCTTTCTTCAGATAACCGAACAGCCGCCCGACGTGAAGATAATAGCCGTGGAGATTGTGAAGATGGATGACGTCGGGTTTGAATTTCTCGATGAGCCGGATCAGTTTCTTCGTCGCAAACCTCGAACAAAATCCGCTGTTGTCGAAGATCCGCGCAAGCCCCGCATGCAATTTTACGCCGAAGCCGAAGCCGATTTTTATCGCATATTTCTGTGCGGCGGGCGGAACGTTCCCCCTGCCGTATGCGATCGCACAGGTATGGCCCGCCTTTTCAAGTTGCGCGGCGATATCCGTACAGATCCTCCCCGTACTTCCGGTGCCGCATACCGTATTGACCATCAATATCTTCATGTCCTATGCAACCGCTCCCAATCATGGTTTCGCGATAAAAGAAGAACCGCCAACGGCGCCATCTTGCCGCTTGTCCCCGTTCCGATCCATGCCGCGATCGTAGCGGGCGTACCGTTTTCGGGGAAATTCATTATACCACGCCGCATTTGAAAATGCAATGAAATCCCGCCGTTTTTATGGTCTATGCCCAATCCCCCGCTCCAAAGCCGCAGGATCGCACATAATGCGGCAAAGTGATTTGTCCTGTCGGAACCCCGCTTGCCCTCGCGCCGATACGCCACGCGCGGTCGGTTTTGCATTTTGCCCCCCCGCTTCCCTATATGAAACAACGCAGTGCGGAAATCACGGCACGGCTGTCCGCCCCGCCGGGGTCCTTCGGTCTATGGCCGCGTACGGCTTACCGTTTTTTCACTTCTTCGATGGTTCGCTTGAATTTTTCCAAGAAGTCCCGCATCATCTTCATCGGGGCGATGTTGATCCTGTAAAACTGCTGATTTTCATATTTGAACACGCGGAACAAATACCCCTTCTTTGCCATCTCATCCTTGACGGCCGTCGCATCCACGCCGGTGACCTTCATATACATGAAGTTGCTGTCCGATTGATACGGGTGAATGTTCTCCATTTTGGAGAGTTCGGCATAGAACCAATCCATCACCTCGTTGGCCTCTTTGCGCATCTTGGTGTAATATTCATCGTCCTCGAGGCATGCGACAGCCACCCGCCGCGTCACGATGGGCAGACGCATCACGGGGAGGTCGAGCCAGAACGTTTGAAGCGCCCGCTTGCTCGCAATGGCATAGCCGAGGCGCAGCCCCGCCAAGGCATAGAACTTCGAGAACGTCCGCGCAAACATCACGTTGTCGTATGTATTGATGAAATAGTTGACGTCGGTGGGGTCGTCCACAAAGCCGCCGTAGGCCTGGTCCACGTAGACGAGCGATTCGGGGTTATTCCTCACCACTTTTTCAAGGTCGTCGGGGCGGATGAAGTTGCCAGAAGGCATCGCGGGGCTCGTGATAATGATCATCTTCGGGCGAAGTTCCTCGGCCTTCTTCATGAGGTCGTCCATATCGTGGTAGCACTTATCGCCGTCCTCGTGGAAGCGGTAGAAATACTTCTTGCCGAAGCGGTAATCGACGACGCCGGGATAGTAACTCCAATACGGCATGGGCAAGAGAACGTTGTCGTTCTCCCCGACCATGAGGGTGATGATGCTCCGCACCATCTCCGAGCCGCTGTTGTGGAGGAAGATCGTGTCGTAGTCGTAGCCGAATTTTTTGGAGATCGCAAGGCAAAGTTCGTCCACCGCCGAAGAATCGTACAGATACAGATCCTCCGGCTGCACGTTCCGCAAAACCTCGAGCGCCTTCGGCGAAGGGCCCCACAGGTTTTCGTTGAAGTGGAGCCGCCCGACCCTGATGTCCGTCATCACGCCGTTGTACCGCGTCAACCCGTTGTATCTGCCGTAAAGGTTATCGGCGACGGTGATCCTGTAGAACGATTTGACTTCGGGGTCGAACGCCTCGAATTCCTCCAGCGTATCGAATTCGAGGATCTCATCGTTGCCGTACTTTTTGACGGCGACGGGAAGATCGCCGAAGTGGCGGATATGGAAATCGTCGATGAGGAGCGGGGCGATCTCCGGCTTCTCGTATTCCTCTTCGAGGAGGGCGGCGAACTTCGACGAAAAACTGCGGGACCAATAGGTTGCACCGATGGTGTACCACTTGTCCTTTCCGCCGCGCTCGATCTTTTGGATGTGCCCCGTCCCGTCCTCCGTGATGCAGTACTCGTCGGCATAGTCCTTGGTATACACGCAGGCGTAGAACGATTCGTATTCGTACTTGGAAAAGATATTTTTCGCGTAATAGTTGTCCGCACAGCAGATATAGGAATTGCCGAGGAACTCGCGCGCCGCATAGATCGAGGCGATGTTGTTCTTCCTGTCGTACTCATGGTTATAGACGAGAGTCACCCCGAACTTTGCTTTCAGGTACTCGAACTTCTCCGCCATATAGCCCACGACGACCACGATATCATTGATGCCCGCCTCTCTGAGCTGGCAGATCTCGCGCTCGATGAGCACCTCGCCCTTGACCACGAAGAGCCCCTTGGGAACGACCGCCGAGAGCGGCTTGCATCTTGCGGAAAATCCCGCCGCCATGATGATGGCATTCTGCACGCGGTAGGGTTCCAAGGCCTTCTCTTTCTCCGCCGTCAGCCCGCCCTGCGCGGCCTTTTTTACAAGTTCCTCAAAGCATTGCTTGTCCATTTTTCATACTCCTTTTATGCTTCTTATTCGATCATTTTAAGGCAAGCCGCACATGGTATTCTGCGGTCTCCCTTCATTTCCTTTGTTTGAACGTCCCCGCTCCCGCGTCACTCCTCCGCCGGGCGGTACTTCATGGCGAACGCCTCCTTCGCCGTCCACTTTATGCCCTTCAGCGTCCTGCCGCGGGTATTGGTGGCGTCGATGGGCACATCCTCGGTGGAAAGTTCCGCCATGCCGCCGTCGTCCTTCACCACGGCAAGCATGTAGGGCTCCCGCACATAGTCGGCGAACAGCACGCTCTCGCCCTTCAGGGAGGCGATCTGCACCCCCTTGCGGTAGCGGGGCAGTTCGTCTACCTGCGAGGCGATGACGCGCTTGAACCTGCCGCCCGAGATGGCGACCACGATCTCGCCCTCGCCGTCGATCTGCGAGGCAAACAGCACCTCGTCTCCCTCTTTGAGGTTCATGCCCTTCACGCCGCCCGCGATGCGCCCCTGCAGGGGGATATCGTCCTTCTTCGCGTTGAGGCACATGCCGCCCTTCGTGACGAAGAACACGGTCACGCCCTCCTCGTCGCTGTCGGGCTGGACGGCGATCACCGCGTCGCCCTCACCCAAGCGGATGGCGGGGAAGACCTTCTTGGCGACGTCGTACTCGCTCCACGCCGTCTTTTTGAGCATGCCTTTTTTGGTGATAAACAGCACGTTCCCCGCGTTGCCTTCGGCGCGGAACACGGCAATGGGCTTCTCCCCTTTCGCCGCCTCTTCGCTAAGGTCGGCAAGGGCATACCCGCTCTCGGAGAACTTCCTCATGATGTCGTCGCCGTACAGGCGGTAGCAGTTGCCCAGATCGGAGAACACCAGCGCCTGCTCATCCGAGCGCATCTGCGCGCTTTCGACGATCACCGCGCTCTTTTTCGAGTTATCGCCGATGACCTTATTGGATTGGTTGAAATTCTTTTCGGAGACGCACTTCAACTTCCCGTCCGCCGTGATGCACACAAAACTCGGTTGCCCCGGTTCGCGGATATCCGTGCGCTCGGCGCCCGCGTCCTCCTCGTTGACCACGAGCACAGATCTTCTCGGCGTCCTGTACTTTTTCTTGATCTCGAGGATCTCCTCTTTGACGACATGCAGTTGCAGTTTTTGGCTGTTCACGATGTCGGTGAGTTTCTTGATGAGTTCTTTTAAGGCCTTCAACTCCTCTTCGAGTTTGAATACTTCGAGTTTGGTGAGCCTTGCGAGGCGCAGATCGAGAATGGCCTGCGCCTGTTTTTCGGAGAGGTCGAACCGCTTGCGCAGTTTGTCGCGCGCATCCGAGGTACTGTCCGCGCCCTTGATGATCTTGATGACCTCATCGATATTGCGCACGGCGACGATGAGCCCTTCCAAAATATGGCAGCGGTCCTTGGCTTGGTTGAGATCGAACCGCGTGCGGCGGAGCACCACCTCGCGCTGGTAGTTCACGTAGTAGCGGATGATGTCCATGAGCCCCATGAGTTTGGGTTTGCCGCCTGCAATGGCCACCATGTTCATGCCGAACGTCGTCTCTAAATCGGTGTATTTGTACAGCGTTTTGAGGATATTGGAAATATCCGCGTCCTGCCCGCGCACCTCGATGACGGCGCGCATGCCCGTCCTGTCGCTCTCGTCGGTCACCTTGGAAATGGCGGAGAGCGCATCCTTCTTCTCCTCTTTGAGTTCGGCGATCTTGCGAAGGAGCACCGATTTATTCACCTGATAGGGAAGTTCGGTGATGACGATGTACTTCCTGTCGCCCTCGCCCTCCTCGACGCGCACCTTGGCGCGGAGGGTGATCCTGCCCTTGCCCGTCTTGTAGGCCTCATTCAGTTCGTTTGCGATGATGTACCCGCCCGTCGGGAAATCGGGCGCGGGGATATATTTCATCATGTCGCCGAGCCCGATGCGGGGGTTGTCGATGTAGGCGACGACGCCGTCGATGCACTCGGCAAGATTGTGGGGCGGGATGTTGGTCGCAAGCCCCACGGCGATGCCCGAAGCGCCGTTCACGAGCAGGTTGGGGAACCGCCCGGGGAGCATATCGGGCTCCTTCAGACTGTCGTCGAAGTTGAGCGAAAACGGCACGGTGTTCTTGTCGAGATCGCGGAGAAGTTCGAGGGCGAGCGGTTCCAGCCGCGCCTCCGTGTAGCGCATGGCGGCGGCGGGGTCGCCGTCCACCGAGCCGAAATTGCCGTGCCCGTTGACGAGCGTTCTGCCCATGTTGAAGTCCTGCGCCATGCGCACCATGGCGTCATAGACAGAACTGTCACCGTGCGGGTGATACTTGCCCATGCAGTCGCCGACGATGCGCGCCGACTTCTTGTGCGGCTTGTCGGGCGTGAGCCCCATCTCGGACATGGTATAGAGGATGCGCCTCTGCACGGGTTTCAAGCCGTCCTCCACGCGGGGCAGAGCCCTGTCCAAAATGACGAATTCCGCATACGGCAACATCGCCTGCGGCAATACGTCCTCGAGGGGAGTGATGTACAGATTGCCCTTGGGCGCGGGCATGGCGGCCTCATTCTTCTTCATCGCCGTCCTCCTTCTTCATCTTCACTCTGTCCATGAACGCGTCCTCTTTGTTGAAGTTGGCGTGCCTGTTCAAAAATTCCTTTCTGCCCTCCACGTTGTCGCCCATGAGGGTGGTGATCATCGCGTCGGCGGCAACGGCGTCCTCCACCGTCACCTGCGTCAAATTGCGCCGCTCGGGGTCCATCGTCGTCTTCCAGAGTTGCTCTGCGCTCATCTCGCCGAGCCCTTTGTACCGCTGGATGAGGTACCCCCTGCCCACTTTTTCTATTTTCTCCTGCAATTCGGTGTCGTCGTAGGCGTACTCCTCGATGCTCGAGTTTTGCTTGTACACCTTGTAGAGGGGCGGCATGCCGATGTAGACGTGCCCCTCGTTGACGAGCGGCCGCATGTAGCGGAAGAAGAAGGTCAAAAGGATACAGCGGATATGGAACCCGTCTTGGTCGGCATCCGAGAGGATGATGACCTTGTGGTAGTTGAGTTTGTCGAGGTTGAAGTCGCTCCCGATGCCCGCGCCGAGCGCCGAGATCATCGTTCTGATCTCCTCATTGGCGAGCACCTGGTCGAGCCGTTTTTTCTCCACGTTGAGGGGCTTCCCGCGCAGGGGCAGAATGGCTTGGAATTGGCGGATGCGCGCCTGTTTGGCGGTGCCGCCCGCCGAGTCCCCCTCCACGATGAAGAGTTCGTTGAGTTCGGGCTTCTTGCCCGTAGACGCCGCAAGTTTGCCCACGAGGGTGAGGTTATCGATGCTGTTCTTCGCCCGCGCCGTGTCCTTGGCTTGCCGCGCCGCAATGCGCACGCGCGCCGCCCCCTGCGCCTTCTTGATGATCTCCTCAAACGCGCGGCGGAACTTACTGTCGGCGGCGAGCGTTTTCAGCCCCTCCACCGTCACCGATTCGACGGGCGCCTTCGCCTCGGGGTTGCCGAGTTTGGTCTTGGTCTGCCCCTCGAACTGCACGTTCTTCATCTTGATGGAGAGCACGG
>CANPWF010000003.1 GCA_947581885.1 uncultured Clostridia bacterium | reverse complement strand
CCCGTCGAGCGCGGTATAGTACATGCGGACGGGCGCGAGCTTGATGGTGATCCCGCGTTCGCGCTCGATATCCATCGAATCGAGCAGTTGTTCTTCCATATCGCGGTGGGCGACCTGCCCCGTGAGTTCGATGATACGGTCGGCAATGGTGCTCTTCCCGTGGTCGATATGGGCGATGATGCAGAAATTTCTGAGGTTGCGATCGGCTTTCATACGTTTTCCTTTGCAACAATTATACTCAATCCGAAAGGATTTTGCAACCCTATTCGGCCTGTTGGGAAATTTTCCTCACAAAGAGAAAGGGTCCGCCGCAGCGGACCCGAACAATTATTGAAGCCATAGAAAGAGCAGAAGGGCGACGATGGTAAAGCCCAAGAGCACGGCGAGAAAGCGCGGGAGATAGGCGAGAAATCCCGCAAAGATCATCGCGCGCTTTTCCTTGCGTGTGGGTTTATCCTCTTCGGCGACCTTCTTCCCCGCCGTCGGGTTATACCAAGGCATGCCGTCGACATTCATCTCGACGATCGTTCTTCCGTCGTCGGGGGGAAGCTGTTTTTTTTTCTTCATCTTTCCTCTTGCGGATACAGGTGGCAGGCGCAAAGGTGCCCGTTGCCGTAGTCGATGAACTTGGGTTCGACTTCCTTGCAAATATCCATGCAGTGCGCACAGCGGGTGTGGAACTTACACCCTTTGGGCGGGTTGGCGGGGGAAGGGATATCCCCCTGCAAGATGATACGCTTGACCTCGTAGTGCGGGTCCGCGACGGGTACGGCGGAAAGCAGAGCGAGCGTATACGGGTGCATCGGGCTGTTGAAGATGGCGTTCTTATCCCCCATCTCGACGAACTTCCCGAGATACATCACCCCCACCCGATCGGAGATGTGCTTGACGACGGAGAGGTCGTGCGAGATAAACATATAGGTGAGGTTGAGATCGCGCTGCAATTCCTTCAACAGGTTTACGATCTGCGCCTGAATGGACACGTCGAGCGCGGAGACGGGTTCGTCGCAGACGATGAACTCGGGCCCCAGCGCGAGGGCACGGGCGATGCAGATACGTTGCCTTTGCCCCCCCGAGAACTCATGCGGGTAGCGGTCGAAATAGAAATCCTGCAAGCCGCACTTGCGCATGATGTCGATGATGTAATCCTTGTATTCGCTCTTCGGGACGATCTTGTGGATCTTCACCGCTTCGCCGATGATCTCCCCCACGGGAAGGCGGGGCGGAAGGGAGGAGTAGGGATCCTGAAAGACGATCTGCATCTTGGGGCGGAGTTTGCGCATCTCCGCGCCCTTCAACTTGGTGATGTCCAGCCCCTTGAAGAGAATTTTCCCCGCGGTGATCTCGTGCAGGCGGAGGATGCTCCGCCCCATCGTACTCTTGCCGCACCCGCTCTCGCCGACGATGCCGAGCGTTTCGCCGTAAGGCACGTTGAAACTCACCCCATCCACCGCTTTTACATACGTCTTGCGGTAGACGAGCTTGACTTTCCCGCCCCTCTTTTCGCCCTCCTTCTCCTCTTCGGAAGGCTGTTCGGAAGTTTGTTCGGCGGGAATTTCTTCGGCGGAAGCCTCTTCGGAATTGTTTTCGGAAGCGGAAACATCGGCGGGAACTTCCCGTTCGGGCTGTTCCTTCTTCTCCGCTTGCTCCTTTGTCTCCCCGGGCTGTTCCTTCACGATCTTCCACTCCTTGCGGATGAGGAAGTGCTTCTTCAAGTCGTGCACTTCGAGGATATAGGGCGAGGAATTTTCCGATTTCAAAGTCGTTTCAGTCGTTTGCATTCTGCGCCTCCTCGCTCGTGGGATAGTAGCACGCGACGCTGTGCGTGGGCGTTACCTGCACGAAATGGGGATATTCCCCCGCGCACTTCTTCCCGCACCGCTCGCAGCGGTCCTTAAAGTAGCAGTACGGGGGCATGTTGATGGGATTGGGCACCTGCCCCTGAATGCTGTACAGCCAATCGGATTCCTTGGTGATGACGGGCTTGCTCTTCTGCAACCCGACGGTGTAGGGGTGAAGAGGACGGTCAAAGATATCCTCGACGGTGCCCATCTCGATGACCCTGCCCGCATACATGACGACGACGTAGTCCGCCATGCCCGCAATCACCCCCAAGTCGTGGGTGATGAGCATGATGCTGCCGTTGATCTTCTCCTTGATCTGTTTGAGAAGGTCCAGAACCTGCGCCTGAATGGTAACGTCGAGCGCGGTCGTGGGCTCGTCGGCGATGATGAGTTTGGGGTTACAGGCGAGTGCCATGGCGATCATGACCCTCTGCCGCATTCCGCCCGAGAGCTCATGCGGGTACGATTTATACACGTTCTCCGCCATGGCGATCCCGACGAGGTTGAGCATCTCGATGGTGCGCTTCTTGGCGAGGGCGCGGTCCGCCCCGGGGGTGTGAAGAAGGACGACCTCGTCGAGCTGGTTGCCGATGGTGAAGAGCGGGTTGAGGCTCGTCATCGGCTCTTGGAAGATCATGGCGATCTCCTTCCCGCGGATACGCCGCATGGCGGAAGTGGGCATCTTGGCGATGTCGAAGGTCTTATCCACCATCTCGAAGGCGGGGAAACCGTTGCCGTCCCGCGCCTGTATGGGTTCCATGACGGGCTGTTTATCTTTGCCGAAAACGGGGTTCCCCTTCTTATCCGTCTTTTGCCGCATCTTTACGACTTGCTGCCCGTCCTTTTCCTCATATTCCCAAATGGGAATGGGCTTGCCGTCGTCGCCGAGCTTATAGTCCTGCGTCCGGAAGCGGATGGAACCGCCCACGATCTGTCCTTGCGGCGCCTGCACGAGCTGCATGACGGAGAGCGACGTGACGGATTTTCCGCACCCCGATTCCCCCACCACGCCGACAACGGAGCTCTTGGGGACGGAAAAACTCACCCCATCTACCGCTTTTGAGATGCCCGCGTCCGTAAAGAAGTAGGTGCGAAGGTCCTCGATCTCCAAGATGTCGGAGGGATCTTTCATCTCCGTCAAATACTCTTCTTCCGAAATTTTGCGGCGTTTCTGTTTTTCGTAGGCACGCGTCGTTTTGGCGTTTTCGCGGGCGATCCTGCGGGCTTCCTTGCCCGAAATGTAGTGCGGGTCGTCCTTATGCGTTACGCGGCGATACCAATCTTTTACGCGCCCGAATAGATTCTTCGCCATACCTCACCTCTTCATCTTGGGATCGAGCGCGTCCCGTAGCCCGTCGCCGATAAAGTTGAAGGCGAGCACGGCGAGGATGATCATGATACCCGCGGGGAGCCAACATTCCACATAGTAGTTGAGGATCGCCGTATCCCCTACCGCCGACTGCACCATCTGCCCCCACGAGGCAGCGTCGGGCGGAACGCCGAGCCCCAAGAAACTCAACGTCGCCTCGTATAAGATCATACTGCCGAGCCCCAAAGTCATCGAGACGATGAGCTGCGGCATGACGTTTGGCACGAGGTGGCGGAAGATCTTCCGAAGGGGACTCAGCCCCAACGCTTCGGCGGCGACGATGTACTCCTGTTCCCGAAGGAAGAGAATTTGCCCGCGCACGAGCCGCGCGACCCCCGTCCAAGAAAGGAGTGCCAAAAAGCCCATCATGTAGTAGATCCGAAGGTTCTGATCGACTTTGAGGCTTTCGAGAATGGCACCGAGGATGAGGAGGATGGGGAGTGACGGGATACAGCTCAGAATATCGACGATGCGCATGATGATCATATCGACCCACTTCCCGAAATACCCCGCAAGCCCGCCCAAGACGATGCCGATGAGCGAATAGATGATGACGACGAGGAAGCTGAGCGTGAGCGAAAGTCTCCCCCCGTACATGAGATAGGCGAAGATATCGTGCCCGTTCTTATCGGTGCCCAAAACGTGCAGCCGCGCGTTCTCCTCGTGGCTCCAACTAAAAGGCATCGCATGGTTGTTGATGTCCGACTTCACGATGTCGTCCGCGTAGATGGTATAGCTGTTCCCCTCGTCGTCGCGGATGCCTTCCATACGGCGGTAGGAATAGGAGATCCCCGTGCCCGAAGCGTCCACTTCCCCCTCCGACCAACCGACAAAGAGCGGACCGACGAAGGAGAAGAGGAGAAGGACGACGAACATCGTGAGCCCGATGACGGAGAGTTTGGAGCGGAAGAACCGTTTGAGCACGAGCCGAAGGGGCGAGATGATCCGCACGCGGTCGGCGGCGGAGAGCTCGGGCACGGCCGCCTCTTCCTCTGCCGCCGTGGCGTTCTCTTCTTCGTTCACTGCCTCGGACATGGGTGCCCCGTCCGTCTCCGTGATTGCGGACATGGGTGCCCCGTTTTCCTCTATCCCCTCGGACATGGGTGCCCCGTTCGCTTCAAGAGCTTCGGCGGAGGGCATGGGTTCTTGTTTTTTAGATTTCTCTTCCATATCCCCCTCCTTACCTGCTGATCTTGATACGCGGATCCACGACCATATAGAGGATATCCGAGAGAAGCGTCCCGAGCACGGTGAGGATCGCGATGAACATGTTGTACCCCATGATGAAGGGGATATCCCCCTGTTTTAGGGCGTTGTAGGCGATCTGCCCGATCCCGGGGAGAGCGAATACCTGTTCGAGGATCATCATGCCGCCGAAGAGGCTCGGGACGATCCCCGCGATCATCGTGACGAGGGGCACCATCGTGTTGCGGAACACGTGCTTATACACGACGGTGCGTTCGGAGAGCCCCTTCGCCCGCGCCGTGCGGATGAAGTCCTGATTGAGGACCTCGAGAGTATTCGTGCGCGTATGCCGCATGAGCCCGCCGATCGAGATGATGGTGATGGCGAGCATGGGCAGAACGATGTGCCACATCTGATTGCCGAACTTCCCGACGGGGTCCCCCGCCCAGTCGATCGTCGCGTCGAGAATGCCCTGCGAGGGGAACCATCCGAGTTGGAAGGAGAACACCTTGATGAGCAGGATCGCGATGAAGAAGGACGGGAAGGAGATCCCGATCATGGCAAACACCGTCGTCGTGTAGTCGATGGCACCGTATTGGCGGGTCGCCGCCTTGATGCCGAGCGGGATCGCAATGGCAAATTGCAGGATGTACGCCGCGATCGCGATGCCGAAGGACGTCCACATATGGTCGGCGATGACCGTCGTCACGGGCTGATTGTAGAGGAAGGACGTGCCCAGATCCCCGCCGAGTGCCGAGGTGAGCCAATTCCAATACCCCCGCAAAATGCCGAGGAAGGAGTTATCCGCGAGCCCGTACAATTCCTTGATCCTGTACAGCTCTTCCGCGTTGATCGTCCCCTGCTGTGCCTGTGAGAGGAACTTCTGTTCCACATAGTCCATGGGAAGGCACCTCACGAGTACGTAGAGCAGAATGGAGACGATAAAGAGGATGAGGATGGAATAGAGAACTCTTTTGAGAATGTATTTCGCCATAAAGCCCCTTTTCGGGCATCCGCAAAAGGCGGATGCCCGCAGCTGTATTACTTATAGGAAGCGAGCCAGATCTTGCTGAGCGGCGATTCGTACGCCGTCGCCTTCTTCATCATCTCCACCGTCTCGTCGTCGAAGAGCCCCTTCTTGAACACATAGAGAGCGCGGCGTTGATAGGTGGGAAGTTCGACGGCGAGCTCCATGACGAGATCGAGTGCGCCGCCTTCGCCCGCATAGGTCTCCTTGCGTTTGTTCCGATCGGTCGTCTCGCGCCCCTCTTCGATCTTGGCCGCGAGCTCTTCGAGAAGGTTCTTCTCCTCCTCCGAGCCTTCCCGTTCGATATAGGGGAAGCCCCAAGCGAGGATACTCGTCGCCGAAGAATCCTTATGATAGACCTGATACATATCGGGGTCGGAGGAAGAGCTCCAAGCCGCCGCCCATACTTCGAGAAGCCCCGAAGCGAGCTTGGAAAGGGCGGTGGAATCCCTCGTGACGGTGATATCGAAGCCGACATTGTTCAACACATTTGCGGCGTTTTGCATCGTCTGGTAGGCGGGGTGATCGTCGCTGTCCCCCGCGATCGTGAAGGTGAATTTGAGCGTCTTGCCGTTCCTGTCCGCAAGGATCCCGTCGCTGTTGGGCGAATAGCCCGCCTGTTGCGCAAGTCTGAGGGACGTTTGCCCCGTCTCGTCGTATTCGTAGTAGGCTTTGGAATCGTTCGGATAGCACCAATCGATGGTCTTGGACATCGGGCGGTAGATGGGTTCGGCGAGCGTCGGGCTGCCGTAGTAGTCGATGCACAGCCCCGTGTTCATCGCATGCATGATGGCTTGGCGGATGGGAAGTTCGTGCACATATTGCGCGTTGATGCCGATGTAGCCGTAGCCGAGGTTCTGCGTCGTGACGTAGTCGAGCTTCTTGGAGTCGGCGTTATCGAGGTTATTGATCATCGCGTTGGTCGCCGTGGGAGAGGCATAGTGCACCTCGCCGTTCTTCACCGCGTCGTAAAGGAGGGAGGTGGAGATGACCTTGTAGCGAAGTTTCTTGATCTTGGGAGCCCCGAGGAAGAAGCTCTCGTTGCTCTCGAAGTAGACGATGTTATCCTTGTAGAAATCGCTCTTCTCGATCTTGTCGGTGGGCTGGGAGCCGTTCTCCGTCGAAGCGCGGTAAGGGCCCGCACCGAGGGGCACCTGAATGTAGCGGACGGAATCCATGAAGTTGGGGTCGCCGAATTCCACGCCGAAGTACTCGCTTCCCGCCGTGAGAGAAAATTCATTCGCGTGCGAAGAATAGTAGTGCAGGGGCGCGACGGTGAAGGCGAAGTTCTGGATCGCCTTGGGGTCCTCGCCGTTGATGCGGATCTTCAGAATGTCGAGAGATTTCCCGAGCGGGATCGTTCCCCCGTCCGCCGAAGGGATGTTGTCCGCCTTGTAGGTGGTGATGCCCGAAACGGTGTGCGTAACGAGGTCCTTCCCCTCGAACATCGCGCGGAGGGAATCGGAGACGAGATAGCTGCGGAAGGTGTTCGCCGTCGCATACTCTTGGATGACGGACGAGACGTTCTGCTTATACGAATCGCTCGCGCTCTCTCTGCCGCCGAGCATGTAGGAGAACACATACGAGGTGAGCGCGTCCTGCGTCTTTTCGACGTTCGCGGGGCAGCTGTTATCGAAATCGTAGTACTTCGCGCCCGAGGCGTTCTTCCTCAGCGTCGCCGTGATCACGCCGTAGTTGAAGAGGAAGATCTGATAGTTCTCGGTGAAATACTGCGTGCCGTTCGAATCGACGTACTTCGCGTAGTCTTTGAGGTCCGCCGCCATGGCGTTGTTCCAATCCGTTGCGAGCTCTTCCTTGAAGAGGTCATCTACCTTGCTAAGGTCGCTCTTCACCCGATCGCTCGCCGAAGCCCATGTGGAAGTATCGTCGTCCGCCCAATCGAGGATCGCGTCGATCCTGTCCTGCGCCATGCCTTCGAGCATGGTATCGAATTGCCCTTGGTCGTTCTCGTTCTCCGTCTGCGTCCTGTACGCCGCAAGCCCCTGAATATCGACGGAATACATCGTCGAAGAGCCCGTGTAGGCGGGGTCGAGGTACATATAGATATTGAAGAGCACGTCTTTAATGGTGAGCGGCGTGCCGTCCGAGAAGGTGATGTTGTCCTTGACGGCGAAGTAATAATCGGTGTAGTAATTCGAATAGTCGTCGGGGTTGGATTGGCTTTCTCGGCTGCCCGTCGTCACGACGCTGAACGCCTCCGAGACGCAAGGCTCCTCCGCCCCCGCCACCATGTTCCCGTTGCTGTCGCTCGAGAGCATGCCGATCATCGTCTGCCCCACCACGTCGCCGTCCGCGCCCGCCGTATAGAAGAACGGGTTGAACACGCCGTCGAGCGGGTCGGTGCTGAATACGAGGGGCGTGCTGCCGTTCTTCCTCTTGCACCCCGCGAGAACGCCCGCCACCATGCCCACCGAAACGGTGAGTCCCATGGCGGTCGCCAAGATCCGTATCATGCGTTTTTTCATAGTATCCTCCTTGCTTGCATGGTTGATTTTTTAACTTCTTGTATACGCGGACTTGTTCACTTCGACTGCCGCATAGTTACAATCCGTGATCAGAACGCCCTCGTCCGCTTCCCCGAGGAACTGCTCCGCGACCGTTTCCTCCAATTTCTCCGCGATAACGGAGCAGTTCAGCGTGCCGACAAGTTCCACCTTGTTGAGCTTCGCGCCGCTGTCCGCCTGCCCCGCGAGTGCGCCCACGACGTAGTGGAAGTTCGAACGCGAGTTGATGAGAGTGATATTGAGGGTAAAGTTTTCAAACGTCACGTCGTCGAGCACCGCCGTCCCTCCCAACGCCTTGAAGAGCCCGAAGTAGGTATCGCCGTTGGTGTTGGAAGAATTGCGCGTGACCGTGAAGTTTGAAAGTTTATGCCCGTTGCCGAGGAAGGTCCCGTTGTACGCGTTGGGAAAATCGACCGCCGCGCCTTCGAAGTCGATATCGGCGAGAAGGTAGATGTTCGTCCCCGCATACAGCCTGAAATCCTGTCTGCCGCGGACGACGGTGTATTCCCCTTCGAGGGTGTTCGCCCATACTTCCACGCGGGGTTCCCCCTCGGAGAAGGGGGCGGTATAGGGGAAAGAGAGCGCGTTTTCGCCGTCCGCTCCCCCCTCTTCCGCCGCCGCCCGATCCGCATAGTACGCGAGGGCGGTGTAGCCGACGAGAGAAGGCTCCGAGACGGGCGAGGGAACGCCGTCCTCATTCTGCGATACCTCGAATTCGGCGGAGAGGGAATAGTTCTCGCCGTAGTGGACGGTGAGCTTGTAGTTTTCCAGCCACTTCGCGTACAGCGTGAGGTTGCCGCTCACCTTGTCTTTGCCGAAGTCCCACTTCTTTTCGTAGGTGATATTCCCCTCGCCGTCCTTGCTTCCCGTCCAATAGCCGCCGAGGGTGTACCCCTCGCGCACGGGTGCGGGTCCGCTGTAATTGTTGTCGCCGGGGCGGACGACGATGGAGCCCGGTTGCACGTATTGGTGAAGTTCTTCCCTTGCGCGGTCGCCCGAGCCCGAAGCCCCGCCCGCAAGGTCGAATACCACCTCGCAGGTGTAGCCGTCCTTGATGAGATCTTCCAAGGTGAGAACGTCCTGTCGGCAAGCGGTAAAAACGCCGAGGGCGGCGGCACCGATCGAGAGGGCGAAAAGAACGGTCAAAGTCTTTCGTTTCATGCTTCCCCTCCGATCGGGAGAATGCGTCCCGTGTAGCTTCTCCAATTGATCGCGCCTACAAACCTGTCCACGAGGTCCTTGGGGACATAGATCACGAAGGTGCGCGACGACGAGTAGAACATATCGAGGTAGCGAACGCCCGCATTATCCGTATACGAATACATGGGCATCTCGAAGAAGGTTGTGATGTAGAACGTCACCGTTTGAAGGTTCGCGTTCCCGCCGAAACACAGCTCGCCGAAATTTGTGATGGTGCTCTTCTCCTCGGGGGTGCCCACCGTGATCTCTTCGAGGTTGTCGCAGTATTGGAACGCCTGTTCGCCGATCTTCGTAACGGTGGACGGGACCTCGATTTCTTTGAGCCCCGCATAGGCGAACGCGCCGTCGTCGATGGTGGTCAACGCCGTATTGCCTTCGCTGTCCTTCGCGAACCGAACGGAGAACGTCTCGCTCTCCACCCAATCGGTGCTCGAATTGTCCGTTCCCACGCCCGAGAACGCGTCGGGTCCGATCGCCTTCATCGTGGACGGAATGACGACTTCGCTCCGCACTTTGGAGGAGAAAAACACACCATGGGGTGCGGAATTGTCGCTTTCGCCCGTCGCAATGAAGGCACGGGATCCGAGCTCTTCCACCCCTTCGTCGATGACGATGCTTTCGAGGTCGGCAAGGTATCCGAACGCGGCGTAGTTCACCGTTTTGAGGGTGGAAGGGATATGCACCGATTGCAGGGCACTGTAACTGAATGCGTAATCGCCCACTTCCGTCACGCCCGTAAGGTCGACGGTGCGGAACATGGTGTTGTAGAAGGAGAACGCCCCGTAGCTCGAAATTTCCGAACTTTCGGGCAGAATGAGTTCGTCGAGCCCGCGGAAGAAGGCGAACGTCGCGTCGGCGACCTGCATCCACGGTTCACCTTTTACGACGATACGCGAGAGGGTCACGGGGATATTCGCCCCGTTGTAGATGGTGAGCCCCTTGTGCGCAACGCCGTAGGTATCGTGTTCGTCGGTGATCGTCGCCGTCGCGCCGAACAGTGTGCCGAAGTAGGTCGAGCCGCCGCCGAAGCCTTCCCCGCCGTAGAAGGGAACTTCGAGAGAACGCAATGCCCGCATCCCGTTGAACGCCCCGCTTCCGATGTTCTCGACGGTATCGGGAATGACGATCTCTTCGATCTCGCTATCCGTAAAGGCGTAGCTCGCGATCGAACGGATATTCTGCGAGAAGGTGACATTCGTCATCGTCTTGGGAACGGAGAGCAGTGCGGTGAGGTCGCCGTTATACAGGCACCCGCCGAAAACCGCATAGCGGGAAGAGGGCTCCGTCATCTCGAAGGAAGAGAGCTGTTTGCACCCTTCGAAGGCGAAGTTGGAGAGCTTTTCGAGCGCGGGATACACGGTGAACTTTGTAATTGCGGTGTATCCGAAGGCGTAATCCCCCACCGATGTCGCGCCACTGTATCCCTCGACGGAAGAGAGCCCGTTCGCGCCGTAGAAGGCGTAGTCGGCGATCGCCGTCCATTCCCCCGTCACGCGGAACGAACGAAGCGTTTCGGGGATATACGCGCTCTTGGTGCGCTCGGTCGCCTCGGGCTCTTCCGCGCCGAAAAGATAGGCAAGGGTGCCGTTTCCGCCGAGCGAAGGCACGGAGAGAGAGGCGAGCCGCTTCATCCCCTCGAATGCCCCGCAGTCGAGATCGACCGCCTTTCGCACTTCGACCTCTTGAAGAGAAGAGCCCTCGAACGCGCCCGCGCGGATCCTCGTAGAGAAATCGGGCAAGCGGAAGGAAGTCTCCTGCTTGCTCCCGTCGACGTAGCGGACGAGTTCATTTTGGAAATACAGGTTGCCGTCATGGAGGACAAAATCCGAATTTTCTTGGGGGGAGAACACGATCTCATACAGGCTCGTACAGCCGTTGAACACCCGATCCCCCAGCGTTTTCAACCCCGCGGGGAGGGTGACGGAGGAGAGCGATTTGCAGCCGTCGAACATGCCGTCGCCGATGACGGTGACGAGGGACGGCACGACGATCGATTTGAGCGTTTCGCAGTCCGCAAACGCCTGATTTCCGATGCGGGTCGTGTTCGCCGAGAGGGTGATTTCGGAGAGTTTTTTGCACCCGAGGAAGAGCCCGTCGGGGATCTCCGTCACCCCTGAAAGGTCGCCGAAGCCCGTGAGCCGTTCGCAGGCAAAGAAGGCGTTCGCCCCGATCGATTTTACCCTGCTCGTGAAATCGACGCTTTCGAGATATCTGCATCCGTAGAACGCCCCCTCGCCGACCGAGGAGATCCTGTCGGGCAAATCGACGGTGCGCACCGTCGTGTTCCCGATGAAGGCGTTTTCCCCCACCGAAGTCACCGCCGTTCCCTCATGGGTGGGCGGGACGATGACGGCGGAAGAAGTGCCTGCATATCCCGTCACGCTGCCCTCCGCAAAGGAGAGCCCCTTGGTGTAGTAGACGGTGTAGAGGGAAGTACTGCTCTCCGCCGCCCCGCCGAATCCGAAGGGCGTTGTGAGCTCTGCGTCCGTAAACCAACCCGCATATTCGATATCGTTTCCGAAGAGCGCGGGAAGTTCGAGCGTTTCCCCTTTTTTGACGGGGACATGCGCGATCCGCACGCCGTTTCCGTAGTAATCGAGATAGACATACGCGGGATCGTTCGTCCAACGGGCGTACAGCGTCGTGTTCTCCCCGGGGAACACCGCCGAAGCATAGAGCTCCTTGTACGTGGGATCGGTGTACCAACCCGCGAAGGAATACCCCTCGCGCACGGGATCCTCGGGAAGGGCGAAGGAAGTCCCCGCCGCTCCCACCGAGGGCGAGACGGCAGAGCCGCCCATGCTGTCGTACAGGATGCGGACGGACGAAGTCGAATACCAACCCGCGTACACCGTAACGTCGTTTGCGGGCATCTTCATCGTAAAGTCGAAGGGAACGGTGAGTTCGTCGTCGCCGTACCAATTGTCGAACACGAAGAGTTCCTTCACGGGGTCCTCGGGGCGTTCGATCTCCGCCCCCTCTTTCAGGGAGAGGGAGGAAATCTCATTCCCGCCGCGCGTATCGAAGGTGACGGTGTATCTTTTTTTGTTGCATCCCGCAAGGGTGCCCGCAAAGAGGGCGACCGCACATACAAGGAGCAAGACCCGTAATTTTTTCATCACACCATCCTCCTCTTCCTGCGCACGAGCATAACGGTGAGAGCCGCCGCGCACCCGACGAGGGCGGCGCCTCCCACGCCGATCCCGATCCAGAGCCAAAGAGCACCCTTATCCGAGGGGCCTTCTTCCTCGGGAGTTTCGGGAGCCGCGGGGATCCGCGCCTTCGCGTTTTGCAGGAGCTCGTAGTAATTCGTGCCGTCGTAGCCGCCCGTCACGAAGTTCTGCTGCGTCGTATCCATCACCCTGTAAAGGCGTTCCAATGCCTCCACTTCGGCGGCGAGCGCGTCCCCCTCCAATGCAGAGAGGCGGGCGGCGCGGTCCATGAAGTCGAGCGAAGAGGCGTTGGGGCGAACTTCGCCCTCTGCGGAGACTTCCCCGACATACGATCTCCAAAGATAGGAATCGTACCCCGTCCCGTTGGCGGGGACGATGACTTTGAGGGAAAGGCGGCTTCCGAGCGTCTCCACGAAGTTGTTGTAGACGTTGTCGCCGTACGTCGTGCCCGAGATCGGGGAGAGCGATTCGAGGGTGGGTGCCGCCACCGCGTTGATGACAAGGGTGTTGAGAAGGCTCACCCCGTAGAACGCCCCCGCGCCGATCACCGAGAGATGTTCGGGCAAGACCACCGTTTTGAGGTGCTTGTTCTCCGTGAAGGCATAGGCACCGATCTTGACGGTCCTCTTCTTCACGGTGAATTCGGTGTCCTCTTTGCCCTGCGGATAGGCGACGAGGGTGTACTTGTCGTTTTCGTGCCGACGGTACAGCACGCCGTTTTCGCCGAAGTAGAGCGGATTGCCGCCGTCCACTTCGATATTTTTGAGCATCGCCATGCCCGCAAACGCCCTGTTCTCGGCGGTGCGGAAGGAAGCGGGCAAGGTAAGCGAAGAGACGCTTGTGCCGCTGAATGCCTCCGCGCCGAGTCCGACGAGTTCGGGAAGCACGAGCGAGGAGATGCCGCTGTCCCCGTAGAACGCCCCATCTCCGATGGAATTCACTTCGACGAGGGTCACCGTTCGGAGCTGATTACAGCCGCGGAACGCCTCCGCGCCGATCTCCTTCGCCGCGGGAAGTTCAACGGTCGTGAGATTGGTACACCGATAGAACGCCCGCTCGCCGACCGTCGTTGCCGACGGGAAGGAGACGCTTGCAAGGTAGGGATTATTGACATACAGGGCGGTGCTTCCGCTCACATTGACGGCGGAGAACGCCCCGTCACCCACAGTGCGAACGCTGTCCGAACTCACATTCTGCAAATGCGTACTGCGGAAAGCGTTGCTGCCGATATATTCGACGTTGTTCAAATCGATCGATCCGAGGGCGGTCAAATCGAACGCGCCTTCGCCGAGATATTTCACCGACGAGGGAAGATCGATCTCTGTAAGGGCGGAACAGCCGTTGAAGGTGTTCGCCTCGATGCGTTCGAGCCCGTCGGGCAAGGTGATCTCGGAGAGAGACGAGCATTCGCGGAAGGCGTTGATGCCGATGCTCCTGACGGTATTCGGGATAACAATCGAGGTGAGGGACCTGCAGGTGCCGAACATCGCGTCGGGGATCGCGTTGAAGTTCTCCCCGAAGTTCACCTTCGTGAGACGTGTGCAGTGCGCGAAGGCGGATTCACCCACCGTCTCGAGGGTGCCGAGGTCGACGCTCTCGAATGGACAGCCGTAGAAGGCGATCGCGCCCACGAACTTCACCGAATCGGGAATGACGAGGGCTTTTTCGGTGAGCCCCACGCAGTACGCAAACGCCGCCTCGCCGATATATTCGAGGGATTCCCCGATCGGGAGCGTCTTGATGCTCGTCGTCGCCGAGGACGATTGGGCGAAGGCTTCATCGCCGATATATTTCAAGTGTTCGAATCCCGTAAATTCCGCCGTGCAGGCGCGGAACGCGTCCGCTTCCACCCGTTCGGTGTTGTTCAAATCGATCGTCTGCACGTTCTGCACACCGTAGAAGGCGGAAGAGCCGATCACGCGCACGCTATCGGGCACCGTGAAGGCGGACTGATTCTTGCCGTACGGGTACATGAGAAGGGTATATTTCGCGCGGTCGTACAGCACGCCTTCCTCGGAGGAGAGGTATTTGTTCCCCTCTTCCACTTCGAAGGAGACGAGATTGCCCGCGCCGTAGAAGGCGGCGAGCCCCGCCGAGGTAATGTCCGCGTCGCGGTGGATACGGATGGTGCCGAGCCTCGAACAGTTGAGGAATACCTGCGAACCCACCTTGGAGAGCCCCGCGGGAAGGGTAATGCTTTGAAGGCGGTTGCACCCTCTGAACGCGAGGTTGCCGATCTCGTACACCGTGCCGAGGAACTGCACGTCGGTGAGGGCGGTACAACCGTCGAACGCCTGCAAGTCGATGATGTCCACATCGTTCATGAACATCACGTCGGTGAGCCCCGTGCACCCGTAAAAGGCACCCGCGCCGACGTTATCCGCATACACCACAAGGTGCGCAAGCCCCGTGCATTTGCCGAACGCGAGCTGCGCCGTAGAGGTATGCGAAGGGATCACGAGCTCGGAGAGCCCCGTGCAGTTGTAGAACGCCTGCTGTCCGACGACCCCCACCTTGCTCAGATCGACGCTCCGAAGGGCGGAGTCGTTCGCGAACGCAAGGTCTTTGATGTACGTCGTGCTCGAAAGGTCTACCGTTTCGAGGGCGGTATCCGAGATGAGTGCGCGGGAGCCGATGATCTTCACCTTCTCCAAATTGATCTTGGTGAGCTTGGGATTCCAAGCGCAGGCAAACGTCTGCAACTCCTCACAGCTCTCGGGAAGGACGATCTCTTCGAGGTTGTCGCACCCGTAGATCGCCGCCCGCATGATCGTCGTCACGCCCTCGGGAATGATGACTTTGGTGATATATTCGTTGCCGAAGAACGCCTGCGGGTAGATGTAGACGATGCCGAGATCGTCGGGGATCTCCACAACGCCGTTCTCGTCCCCTCTGCCCGTATACGAACGAAGGTACACGCCGTCGACGTAGTACTCCTCCTCGACGCGGACCGAACAGGAAGCGTTCACATAGGTGCCCTCGATCTGCACGCTGATCGTCGCCGAGCCCGAATCGATCGCCTTGACGGTTGCCTTCGTCTGATCGGCGGGATCGACGGTCACCTGCACGTTGCTGCTCGAACTTCGCCACGAGAGAACATATTCCCCTTCATAGTTATAGGGGTGCACGGTAGCGGAGATCGTAAACGTCTCCCCGCGTTCCAACCGAAGGGAGTAATCGGAGAGTTCGATTTCGCGTAGCCCGATCGATTGCTCCTGCGCGGTGACATGGATGTTGAAGGTGAGCGGCGTTCCCCCGCCGTCAGGCGTGACGGTGATAACGGCATCCCCTTCATGAAGCCCCGTGACGAGCCCGTCTTTGACTTCCGCAACGGAAGGAGTATCGCTCGTCCAGACGAGGTCTTTCACCCAATAATCTTCGAGATATTCCCCCTCGACGTTGGCATAGACGCGGACGTACTCTTCAAGATCGATCTGCCCGTACGTCGCGATCGTATAGTCGTCGCGGGCGGAACGGGTCTTTTCGAGGCGAACGTCATTGCACTCTTCGAGGGTGACGAAGAACTGATCGGAGTTCTTGGCGTAGTCCATGAACTGCACGTAGAGCTTGCCGCCGTTCTTTTGGATCTTCGACCAATACTGCGTCACGTCGAGCGAGACGCGGGTGGTACCGTTCCTCTCGCCGTCATACACGGGCACCACGCCGCTCGTGAGCGACGTGAGCCCCGTGAACGAACCGTTGTTTTCGCTCTCGTAGGTGTATACGATAAATCCTTGCAAGTAGTGGTTATCGTACACGTTGAATTCCACCTGTTTGCGGTTGCCCGTATCCCGTACATAGGTGTTGAGAAGGACGGGCTTCTCGTTGTCGATGGTGAACTCGAAGGAGAAGGTATTGCGGTTGCCTTGGTTGCCGTCCCCCCAATCAAGATAACAGCTCATCGAGAAGGTATAGCGGGCGTTGTTGGGAAGATTGTAATCGCGGACGTTGAATTCCACCATGGCGGAACCGCCCTGCGGGTCCCCGCCCGAGGAGTGCGCCTTGCGGGCGTTGTAGTCCGTCTTTTGCCAGATGAGTTCCCCCGTCACCGAGTCGCGGATCTCCATATCCACCCGCTTCGCCCCGCGGAGAAGCCCGAGGGCGATGTGATTGAGAAGGTAGTTCCCGCCCTGATTGACGGTGAGGGAAGCGTACCGTTCGCGGGTGGCGGGCTGTTCGTATCCGCGGGCGATGTTGTAGCCGAACGCCCCCAAGCCCCACGTTGCGACGTAAGGGACGTTGTAGTCGTCCGTCATATCGAATCCGCCCATCGGGAGGGTGCCGTACACATCGGCGAGCAGCTTATCCTCCGCGAGCACGGAGGAATCCACCGCCGATTCGCCCACTTCATACTCCGAAACGTCGAGCATGGGTGCGTCCGCCCAATTCCCGTAGAAGGCGAGGTAAGGGAGATTCAGGTCGATCTTATCCGCATTGTAGGAGCGGAGAACGATATATCCCTCGACGAACATGCCGTTCGCGAAGGTCGTATTGAGGTAGTCGCGGTCCTCTTGGGAGAGGGTAATGGTGACGGTGAGGGCGGCTTCCGCATACCCGCCCAAAAGGAGCGCGTCGCCGTTCACTTTCGCCGTCCCCTGTTTCGCCTCGACGGCGTAGGAAGAGGAGGCGTTGAGAAGATACGCCATCTCCGCGACGGTGATGCCGTCCGACGACATGCTCTCCGTCATCACAATGGGGTCGATCTTGTAGCTCAACGATTCCCCCGTCATGTTGACGACGTTGAACTTCAACGCATATTCCCCCGTGCGGTCGGGATCGTCGCCGTAGCTTATCTTGGGTTTGTTGGAACCGTCCACCGTGAGGTAAGCCTTGGTGGAGACGGAGCGGGCGATGTCCGCGATCCCCGCACCCTGTTTGCGCGGGGAATACGGGTTGCCGTCCTCGTTGCGGGCGACGGTCGCCGTGCTCATCATGAGGGAATACGAAAGGTCGCGCACTTCGCTCGCCGAGCGGTCGCCTTCGAGGTTCTTCACATATTCGCGCACGAGAATGAGTGCGCCCGCGAGGTTAGGGCATGCCATGCTCGTGCCGCTGATCGTGCCGTATTCGTTCCCGCCCGGGAAGGACGAGGTGATCTCCCCGCCGTGGGCGGTGATGTCGGGCGTGAGTTCGAGATTGGGAAGAGGTCCCCACGAGGAGAAATCGGACATGAACGGCCCCGCAAGGTAATCCTTCGAAAGGGATACGGTGCCCGTCTCGTGCTCGACGAAGTACTTCCCGAAATCCATGTTGATAAAGCAGCTCGGAATGGTCTTTTTGGTGCCGACGGACATGTTGATCATACCCGAGAGGTTGTTATACACGATCACGCCCGCCGCCCCGTGCTGGGCTGCGATCTTCACCTTCTCTTCGAAGGAGTTGCTGCCGCGCTTGACGACGGCGATCTTGCCGTTCACGTCGAGCCCCGTATAGTTCGCTTCGTACCCGACCCCGGGGATGACGACATAGCCGAACTCGCCGTCCTGCCTGTCCCCCAAGATCTCTTCCACGAACTTGTTGCTGTCTACCTGTCCCGTCCTTCTCGATTCGCGGAAATAGACGACCTCTTCGCCGTTCACGTTCATGTACGGCGTTTTTACGCCGCTCACCGAGGCGACGGCGAGGGAAGCATGGTAGGAAGCGGGCGAACCGACGGTGCCCGAATCGGGGTTGGTGGCAAGGTTGGTGTTGCCGTAGGTGCTTCCGTAGGCGGAAGAATAGTCGTTGCTCGCCGCGGTGACGAGGCAAATGCCCGCGTTCTCCACGCGGTCGTACGCCTCGTTCGTGAGGTCGTCGTCCCCCTCGCGGGCGAACCCGCAGGAGGCACCGAGGCTCATGTTGATCGCGTCTACGCCGAGGACGACAGCGTCGTTGAGGGCGGCGAGGATGTCCTCCGTCTCCGCTCCCCCCGTCGCGTCGGGGAATACCTTGAAGGTGGCGATCTGCGTCCGCGGCGCAACGCCCGTGATCCGATCGGATTTGCCCGAGATGATACCCGCGACGTGCGTCCCGTGCGATTCGACGGGATAGACGTTGGTATCCATATCGGCGTAGTCGTAGCCGTAGGGAAGTTTGGACGAGAGATACAGATCGTCCTCGTCGATCTCTTCGGGGCTCGAACGGGAGGCGGAGAGCGCGGTCGCGGTGAGAAGAGGCACGGCGGCGGCAACGTCGTCCTTGGAAATTGCCATGGTGGCAGGATCGAGCTCCATATCGAACACTTCGTGCGTGTAGTCGGTGCCCGTATCGAGTACGGCGACGACCGTCCCCGTCCCGTCGTACCCCACGCCGTCCGCGTTGAAGATGCCTGTATCGTGCACGTTGACGACGTTTTCGGTGATCGCCTTGGGGGCTTCGAAGGTATTCGAGAGCGCGACTCTCTTCACATATTCGCTCTTTTCGATGGCGGAAATATCGCCGTAGCGAACGCGGGCGGAGAAGGCATTGAGTACCGCCGTGTAACGGTAGCCCTCCCCCTCGATGTATTTCGAGAGGGCGCGGGAAGCCTCTTTATACTCCGTATCGAGCGCGTCCGAAAGTTTGTTGCCGTCGAAAGACGACGCGGTCTCCATGACGGTGAGCCCCCGCTCTGTCGCCGTTTCGAGGAGGGGTTCCCCCTTCAACTCGATGAGAACGGTGACGATCTCATTTTCCTTGGGCTCCCTTTGAAGATCGGGCGTTTCCCCTTCGGCGAAGTCCTCCGCCCCGAGGGGATCGGCGGTCTCCGTCAAAGCGTCCGCGGCGGGTTCCGCGGCGACGTCCCGATCTCGGATGAAGGGTTCCGTCCCGTCTACGCCGAGCATATTCAGCCCGAGAAAGGTGCCGAACACGCCCGCGAACAGGAGGATCCCGATGCCTTTGATTGTTTTTCCCATATCAGCCTCTGTTTTTTTTCGATGAACGACCCTATGCTATTTCGGCGGGAAGGGCGGTGAAGGTTATCTCCGCATTTGAAAAACTTGCCGCCGACCATGTGCCGTTGGAGCGGTAGGTATCGAGCAGGTTCTCGGGAACGTACACTGTCACCTGCGTGGGTTTTTGCGCACTCTCTCCCACAAACGCGTTGGCAGCCGCACGGACGACGGCATCCTCATAGAGATACACCGTCTTGTTTTGATAGGCGCGGGAGAACATGGTGCTCGCAAGCGTGTTGATGTGCGTGCCCTTCTCGACGATCAGCTCTTCGAGGCTCGTGCACCCCGCGAGGAAGCCCGCGCGGAGGACGGCTGTCCTCTCTTCTGCGGGACGGGTCGTCCCCGTGCCCTTGAAAGTGAACTTCGTAATATTGACGCAGTCCGCAAAGGCGAAACCGCCCGTGTTACTTCCGTCGTCCGCCGTCGTCTTATAGTAGGTGGTCGGAAGTTCGATCGCGGTGAACCCGATGTTGTTCTCGAAGGCACCCGTCCCGATCTCTTCAAGCCCCTCTCTGAACGGGAATTCGGAGAGCTTCATCTGCAAGTCGTGGAACTCCGCCGCGACGCTCGGATAGCCCGAGAAGGCGAAATCGCCGATGAACTTCACCGCGCCGCCCTCTTCCTGCGTGACCTTGGTGAGGTTGACGACCTGACTGAACGCACGCTGTTCGATCCTCTCCATCGAGGCGGGAAGGCGCAGCTCCCCGATCTCGTGGTTTTTATAGAACGCATATTCGGCGACCGACTTCGCCCCCTCGGGAATGGTGAGAACGCCCTCTTCATCGGGCGTGCCCCAGAGCACGGTGCCGCTCTCTTTTTCGTAGAGAACGCCGTTCTCGATGGGATAGCTTTCGCTCTCCGAGGAGAAGTGTTCGATCGAGCCGACCTCTTCGAACATGCGCGGGTACATCTTTACGGTCCGCGCGGGGATCTCGAAGGTGTTGAGGGAGAGGCAAGCGATGAACGCCGCCCCGATCGTGAGGTCCGCCGTCCCCTCGCGGAAGGTCACCCTTTCGAGATGGGTGAGATAGGCGAAGGCATTGCCGTAAATGCTCACGACGGTGCCCGGGATCTCGATGCTCTTAAGTTTGGTCTCCGTATACCCTTGCGTCTGCCCGTTTACATTGTTCTCTTCCCCCGCAAACACTTGCGTGCCGAGGCTTTGAAGCCCTTCGGGGAGCTGAACGGTTTCGAGCGACGTGCAAAGGTAGAAGCACTGCAACGAGAGTTCCCGAAGGTTGGGCGTGTCGCCGCCGAACGTGACCGTTGTAAGCCCCTTGCAGTTCATGAAGGCAGCCGTTCCGATCGATTGGAGAGCTTCCCCGCCCGCAAAGTTTACACTTGTAAGACTGTTGTTCCCCGTAAAGGCATGGTCGCCGATCGAGACGAGGGAGGACGGGAAGGAGATCTTTCCCAAATTCATCGCCCCCGTGTTCGCAAAGGCGTAGCTGCCGATATTTTTGAGCACGTCGGACATCGGGAAGGAAGAGAGCGTCGCACAGCCGTAGAAGGCGTAATCGCCGATGTTTTCCACCCCGCACCCGCCATCGAAGGTGACGCTCGCAAGAGAAGAAGCGTCGCGGAACGCGGCTTCGCCGATATCCTTCACGGAAGAGGGAAGGGTGATACTCGTCCCCCTGTATCCGTAAAACGCCTCATTCCCGACGGAAAGGAGCCCGTCCGTAAAGCGAATGGAAGCCCTCGCGCTGTCGAACGCCCTCTCGCCGATCGCCGTGATCGACCCGGGGAGAACGACGCTGCCCCGAAGATATGCGAACGCGTAGGTGCCGATCTCGTTGACCCGATCGCCCGCGAAGGTGACCGTCTGCAACCGAAATGCCTCTTGATCGAACGAACTGTCGTTCTGTTGGGCGCGGTGGTCGAAGGCGTAGCCCCCCACCGTAACGACGGACGCGGGCACTTCGAAGGAAGTACGCGCGTTCCCCGTCGGGTAGGCGACGAGCTCCGTCTTGTTCTTGTTGTAGAGTACGCCGTTCTCATCCGAAGAATAGTTGGCGTTCCCCTCTCCCACGATGTACCGCTCGATCCTGCCGCAACCGAGGAAGGAATCCCCGCTCAATTCCTTTACGGAATCGGGCACTCGGAACTCCGTCAACCGCACGCAGTAGTGGAAGGTGTGATAGCCGATCCTCTCGAGCTTTGCGCTGCCCACGTCCACCCTTTCGAGCAGGCGACAGTTGGAGAAGAGATGATCCCCGAGGACAACGAACGTCGAAGGGAGATGCACCGTCTGTAAGTGGTTCTTGGAGCCGCCGATCGAAGTATTCGTTGCCTCGACGAGGAAATCGTAGGTGAAGTTCGTGGAGGGATCCTTGGAACCGAGCACGGGCTTCCCTCTGTACGTCGCGGGGAAGGTGAGCTCGGTGATAGAGCCGAAGTAATCGACGCTCTCGATGAGATATCCTCCTTCCGTCTCGGCAAAGTGGAAGAACCGATTGTTTTCGGTGGGATAGGTATAGCTTGCGTACAGGGTGAGATTATCGCTCAAAACGGTGGAGGGATCGAAGGGGTTCCCCTCTCTGTCCGTCCAGCCCGCCCATTCGTCGATGGCGGTGATGGGGAGCGAGAGCGCGGAAAACGGCTGTCCGAGGTCCACTTCCTCCGTTTGGAACACCGTGCCGTCCCAATCGACGAAGGAGACCTTCGCCTTGTCCGTCCAGCTCGCCGTCAACGTCTCGTCGTCGTAGCCGAAGAAATACACGTCGCCCGCGCGGTACAGTTTCGTGTCCGAAGCCCAGCCCTCGAAGAGAAGCCCTTCCGCCTTCTCGGGTTCGGGAAGGGTGTACGGCGAGCCCGAAACGCCCGTCTGCACGGCTTCTTCTCCGTGTTCGTTTTGCAGGGTAAGTTTATACTCTCCCGCGAAGGCGGCGACGAATGTCGTATTCCCTTGCAGGACAAATTCCTCCCCCGCCTCGTAGAGTTCTCCGTCGCAGAGCCACCCCGCGAAGGTGTAGCCCTCTTTGGTAAGGCCCCCTTCATCGGGAAGGACGATGCTCGTTGCCGATTCGATGGGTGCGGGCGGTTCGCCCTCGGCGTTCCCCTTTGTGAAGGTGGCGACGAGCACGCTCGACCAACGCGCGGTGAACACCACGTTCTTGGAGCCGACGGTATATTCCGCCCCGGGGAGATAGTTCTCGGAGCCGTCCGTCCAGCCCGCAAGCCCGAACTTTCCCTTCAAAAATCCCTCTTCCGAAGGGAGGGTGATCGTTTCGCCCGCAAGCGTCTCGATGTCCTCCGCCGTGCCCGTCCCGCCGTTCAAGTCGAAGGAGACGGTCACTCTCTTTTTCCACATCGCAAAGACATCGAGATCGCCCGTCACCTTCGTCTCGGCGGTGAAGGGCTTGGAAGCGTCGTTATCGATCGCCCATGCGGAAAAGGCATAGCCGTCGCGCGAGACCTCGGGCGGCGTTACCGTGCCGTCCTTTTTGACCTTCTCCGTGCGGATAGGCGTTTCAACGTCTACGCCGTTATAGAAGTTGACGGTGTATTCTGCCGTATTCGTATTGCGGTTGAAGCCGAAATCGCACCCCGCGAGGACAAGCCCCATCGCGAGGATACAGAGGGCGATCAAACCTATACGCATGATCTTTTTCATTTTCGATCTCCTTTTCCCGCTCAGGCGATCGCCTGTACCGCCGCGGAACAGTACGCCCAATTCGCGTTCCCGCCGTAATATTCAACGAGCTCGGCGGGCACATAGAGCGTTTCGAGGGTGATGTATCCCCCGCTTCCCAAGAGAAACGCACTCGAAGAGACGGTGATGGGCGAAGGCGAAGGCAACGTGAGCTCCTTCAAAGAAGTGCAGTTGCGGAATACCCGATCCCCGATCGAAGTCACCGAGGCGGGGAGTTCGAGCTCCCGCAAATCCGTACAGCCGCTGAACGTATCGTTGAAGATATTCTGCACGCTGTTGCCGAGGGCGACGGAAGTTAGTGCCGTACAATCGGAGAAGAGACGGAGCGGGGTAGCAGTGTAGCTCCCCTTTACGACGGCGGTGCGAAGGGCTTTCGCCGAAGTGAACACATCCCAGCCCATCTCCTCGATGTTTCGGAAGTCGACTTCCTGCAAATTTTCCGTGTACGAGAACGCCCCTTCCCCGAGGGATACGATCGTCTCGGGAACGTTCATAAGCGAACTCACGCCCGAGTGGCGGAACATATTCTTGGGGATCGCCGTAAGAGCACTTCCCTCCCCGAAGGTAAACGTCGTGAGCGAAGTGGTGAAGGCGAACGCCTGCTCCCCGATCTCCTCCACGCCCGAAGGAAGGGTGAACGACGAAAGTTTTGAACCGACGATGCCTTCCTGCAAGTCGTTCGGATTCTTCGGGGAATCGCTCCCCTGAAACGCCCCGTAGCCGATGCTTTTGAGGGTGGAACCCGCCGCAAAGTTCACCGAAACAAGTTCCGTCGTCTTAACAAAGGCGAAGTTGCCGATGCTTACAAGCGACGCGGGCAGGGTGATCTCGCTCAGCTTTGTTGCCTCGAAGCTCTCCACGCCGATGCCCGAAAGCATGGTCGCCTGTCCGAAACCGAAGGTATCGAGGGAAGTCGCATAGGCGAACGCCGCTTCGTCGATCGTTTCGAGCACGCTCCCCGCGGGCACGGTCACCGTTTTGAGGTTCACAGCATACACGCACGCGGCGAAGGAGAGTCCGCGAAGATTTTGCGAAACAGTGAGTGTTTGCAGAGTGGGTGCGCCGAGCGAAACGCCGTCCTTCATGTTCCCCGCGAAGATGTATTCGTCTATGGCGGTGCAATCTTCCCAAAGGGTGTAGCTCGTATTTTCGGAGCCGAGTTCGTAGGCGATGAGGCGTTTCTGCGCCTTGTCGTAAATTCCCTGCCCGTCCGAATAGTACGCGGCGTTTTCCCCGCCCTCGATGGCGAGTTCGCCGAGGTGGAAATCATGGTAGAACGCGAACTTCCCGATCTTTGTGACCGACGCGGGAAGGGTGATGGACGAGAGTGCCATCTCCACCGAATCGTAGTTGTATTGAAGCCCCGTATCCGGTTCTTCGTAGTGCGCCATGTCGTGATACAAATTGGCGGAGAAGGCGTACATGCCCACCGTTTGAAGTGCGCTGTGCTCGCCGAAGTTCACCGTTCTCATCTTGGAACACTGCGAGAACGCCCCCTCGCCGACGCTTTGAAGGGTGGCGGGAAGGTTGAACTCCCCTTCCGTCGCCGAATTGAACTTGCTCAGATTTCCGCAGCGGAAGAATACCCCGTCGCCGATCGAAGTAAGCTGTTCCGCGGTGACGCTTTGAAGGTTCCCGCAGGTCGAGAACGCGTCTTTCCCGAGCGTTTTCGTCCCCTTCAAGTCGATAGAGACGAGACTGTCGCACCTGTAAAACGCCGCGCGTTGGACATCTTCGAGCTTCGAATCGGCGGGAATATTCACTTCTCTGAGCGATTTGCAGATATAAAACGCCGATTGCCCGAGGGTGGTGAGCGTCGCAGGCAAGTCGATCGTCTCGATCGGGCAATACTCGAACGTCGTGAGCCCGATGACGGTGAGCTTCCCGGGAAGGGTCACGTTTTTGAGCGCGGAGCAGTTCGAGAAGATGCTCGAACGGTGGTTTACGGTCCCGTCCGAGAAGGCGGTCACGCCCGAATTTTCGCCGAATTCCACGGTCACAAGCCCCGTGCAACCCGAAAACGCGCTCGTGCCGATCTTCGTCACGCTGTCGGGCACATGCACGCTCGTGAGCCCGCTCCCGCTGAACGCACTCGAACCGACGCTCGAAAGTTTTCCGTTCTCCGCAAATTCGATCGCGGTGAGCGAACAGTTGTAGAAGGCGTAATTTCCGATACTCGTCCAATTCGAGGGGATGCGGACCTTCTGCACCGTCTTTACGTTGTAGAAAACCGCATTGAGGAAACTGCCCGAATCCGCGATCCCGACGACGGGTTCGCCGCGGTAGAATGCAGGGAGATTCACCGCCGCCCCAAGGGTATTGAAACGGCTCGATTTCCCGCTGATGGTGTACGTTTTCGCCCGCGTGTTGTGGGTGTAGGTGAACGCCTCGCCGTCGCAGAAATTCACCGAATAGTGCGCATACAGCTTGCGATCGGAGTTGATCTCCGCAAGGTCGACGGGCGTGCCGCTTTGATCCGTCCAGCCGTCGAATTCCGAAAGAGAAGCGACGAACACTTCCTCGGGTGCCGAGGCAGGAACCCCCTCCTGGAAGAAGGTCTCCGCGATCTTGGAACCGTTCTGCCCGTCGTACCACTCGACGGTGTAGCCGCGCTCCTTCCATGCGGCGACGAAATGCACGTCCTCATAGCCCATCTTGAAAGAACCGCTCGCGGGATAGGTTTTCCCGTTCCATTCCCAACCCGTGAAGTCGTTTCCTTCGTCCGTGGGGGCGGCGGGAAGGGTGATGTTCTCCCCCGTTTTCCCGCTCGAAACCGCGCCCGCAACGGCGGGGTCGAAGGTGATTTGATACGTCCCGTTCCATGCGGCAACAAATTCGATCTCGTCGTTTTCGCCGACGTTAAAGGAATCCCCCGCCGCATAGAGTTCCCCTTCGAACAGCCAACCGTCGAAGGTGTAATTTGCTTTGGAAATAGAAGCGGAAGGCAACACGATCTCGGAATTTTCCTCCGCTTGGAAGGAAGAAGGAACTTCTCCCGTGCCGCCGTTTGCGGAGAAGGAAACTTCCGCCGCCCGCACCCAAATCGGGTCGAACGTCACATCCGCCGTGACGACAAAGTTCGCTTCGGGGGCGTATTCCTTGCCGTTCGCCCGCCAACCCTTGAAAAGATAGCCGTCCCGCTTCAAGCCCTCGCCCGCGGGAAGAGAAATCGTCGTTCCCCCCTTCACGGAAAGGGTTTCGGGCGCTTCGCCCGCCGTCGCACCGTTCTTGGTGAAGCGAAGGGTGTACGTCTCCGCCTCCGCCCAAGAGGCGTAGAAGGTGACGTTTTCCGAGATTTGAACGGGGAAAGTGACGGGCTGTTTCCCCGAACTATCACGAGTCCAACATATAATTGTCATGCCCGCACGCGCATATAAAGAAACAAACCGATCGTCCGAAGGGTCGGGTTCGGAGAAAGAAGAACCCTTCTCAAGGGCAACATCCACCTTCCCGCCGCCTTCGTAGTTCGCGTCGAGCGTCACCGTGCATTCGGTTTTTTCAAGGGGTGCGCAAGCCGCGATGCCGCAACACACGCACACCGCCATCAAAACCGACAATACAATTTTCAAGGATCTTTTCATATTTGACCTATGCTTTTTGAACAAACCCACGCCTCTCGGCTCCCCCTCTCAGGGAAGTCGCGCCGCACCGTTCCGTTCCCCCCCCCTTGGCTCCCCCTCGAGGGGGAGCTGTCACGCCCCGTCCTTGGGGCGCGAGTGAGGGGGTGTCGATAGTACGCAACTGTATAATTACGTCATGTTGAGCCGAATAGTCGCCGCTCGAAATAGGCGGCGAGTATTCGAGTCGAAACATCGCCTTAGTCTCAAAACTGCGGTGACCCGTTCGACAAGCTCAAGGTGACGTTATTATAACGCTCCGTACTCCTCCCAACACACCCATGGGTCTCGGCTCAAAGGCTCTTGAGTTTTTCGGCGAG
>CANPWF010000002.1 GCA_947581885.1 uncultured Clostridia bacterium | reverse complement strand
GTCGACAATGTCGACAAGAAGAGCGAACTCGATGGCAACGTCTACACGTTCAGCATCACGGCGAACACGGAGATCAACGCGACTTTCAAGTCGACAACGCCCACGCCTTCCACGGATAAGTTCACCATCACGAAGAACACGCCCGAGCATGGCACGATCACCATCGAGCCCGCGGCGGACGCAGAAGGCAAGTATGCGAAAGACACCGTGATCACGGTGACGCTTGCACCCGAGTCGGGCTACGAAGTCGATGAATTCAAGGTCGACAATGTCGACAAGAAGAGCGAACTCGATGGCAACGTCTACACGTTCAGCATCACGGCGAACACGGAGATCAATGCGACCTTCAAGTCGACCGGTCCCGTCGTGACCGCTATCACGCTCAATAAAAGCTCTCAGGATCTTCTTTGCGACTGGTTCAACGAAGAGGAAGGGAAGCGCGCGTTCACGCTTTCCGTTGAATCCGTCACTCCTTCGGAAATTTCCAAGGAAGATTTGGAGATCGAATGGGAAGTCGATGATGATACGTATGCCGAAGTGGACGCGAACGGTAAAGTGAGCGCGAAGGCTGCAGGTTCGACTTTTGTCACGGCTACTGTAAAAGGCACGACTGTCTACGCCACTTGCACGATCACCGTGACCAAGCATGAGCACACTGATGTCACCTATGCGAAAAAAGATGATAGCCTTCACACCATGACCTGCAACGATTGCGACTACACGGTGGATGAGTCGCACACCACGCATCTTGTCTTTGACGGAGCAATCGGGCATCATACGGAGTGCGAAGCAGAGGGCTGCAATTATAGGACCGAAACCGTTGGCCACGGCGATTTAGTGGTTTATGGCGAAGGCGAACACGTTGACAATGTAAATCACGTTAAAATGTGCGACGATTGCGGCTACTACGAAACCGAGCGGCACACCGACTCTATCCAAACTGATGCTACCCAGCATTGGAGACAATGTCCCGTTTGCAATCGCGTCATAGTCGCGAAAGCCGACCACACCATTCTGTATAGAGCTACCGAGGACGGAACAAAACATGAAGCTTATTGTAGCGATCGGGTAAATGGAGAACCTTGTCCCTATGTTGGGGAGACAACGCAGCATACGGACGGTGGATATGCTACGAAAGAGGATGATGCTGAGAATCATTACACCAAATGCAGCCAGTGCAAAGCGTTGTATAATCCCGAGAAACACACACCCAATCCCATCAGTGGGAAATGCACGGAGTGCGGCGCGGATTGCGGTACGCATGAGCATCAGCCTGTAGCGGACGAGAACGGCTATTACGACGGACATTGCTCCTGCGGAGACAATTTGTTCTTTACAGTTGATGAGGGTGGTGTACTTGCTTTGACCGAGACGGGAATACCTGCCGAATGCAAGTTGATTCTCATTCCTACTACGATCGGCGGGCAAAGTGTGACAAATTTGACATCGGTGTTGAGCAACAATTCGTCCATTGAGAGAGTTATTGTGCCCACGTCAGTTACTGTAATTGCAGGCGGTGCATTTACCAACTGTTCATCCCTTAAATCTGTTGTGATTCTGTCTTCTATAACGGAAATTGGGGCGAACACATTTGCAGGTTGCGGAGCACTTGAATGGATTGTCCTGCCGAGCTCTCTTACAAGTATACACAAAAATGCGTTTGGGACAGCGAGGACGATGGTTGATACGCCTAGCTTCACATCAGTTTATTTCCTTGGTAGCGAATCTGGATGGGGTGAAGTTGCTGTAGGCGGAACACCAGCATCGACAAAGCTGGGCCAAACGACGACATACTATTACAAAGAAGGAGGTGAGCACCAATGGAGCTGGGAAGTTGAGAATGTAACGCCGAAAGTCGGGTAAAAGGGGGGGTAAGTGAATGGAATAGTCAGTAAAGCAAAAGCATGAGTATAAGATGAAAAGTTTCGAGAAACGAAACACAACGCCGGCACTCTCGTGCCAAAGCCCGAGAAGCAATTTTCGGGGAAAGCAAGTCCGAAAAAACGGACGAAGGCAGTCTGGAAAGACAGACAATATTTTAAAGGAGGAACTCATAATGAAACGAGTTCTTAGAAGAACAAATTTACTCATTGTTGCGCTCGTATCTATGTTTGTGGCATGCATTACCTGCGCAACCACCATGCTTGTTTCCGCTGCAACGGAGCAGGAAGAAGAACCGATAGTGAGGAAAGTGGAACTCACCTCGTACACGAGCGTCATGAATGTGGATGAGGAGTTTGAGTTTTCCGCAATCGTCACATACGAAGATGGGTCTACGAGCACTGAAGTGACTTGGGCCTCGAGTGATACGACTGTTTTGGCGTTTACCGAAGGGGGATGGGTGTATGCTTATTCCGCAGGCAACGCCAAAATCACCGCTACGGCAGGCGAAGTTTCCGCTTCCATCGATGTCCTCGTCTCCGACGAAGCCGTTCTTGTTCAGGGCGTGACCATCGATCCCGCCGAAGTTTCGCTCTATCCGAGAGAGACCTATGCCCTCAGTGCCGTTATCCTTCCCGAGGATGCCACGGACAAGACTGTGACTTGGAAGTCGAACGATGAGAGTGTCGCGACCGTTGATGCAGACGGTGTCGTGACGGCTGTTGCCGCAGGCAATGCCACTATCACTGTTACGACCAACGATCACATGTACACGTCGACCTGCGCCGTCACCGTCATCGCTTACGGCGAGGCGAGCATGAATGTCGAATCCCTTTCGCTTCATTTGGACGAAATCGGAGAGCTTACGGTGACGCCTCCCGAAGGCATCACGGTGGCAAGCTATGCATGGTCTTCTTCCGTGCCGGCAGTGGCAACCCCCGCTGCAAACGCGCAGGATACCGCAGAGATCGACACCTGGAGTTTCGGTACGACCACCATTTTCGCGGTCATTACCGATACAAACGGCGACAAGTACGAAGCAAGAGCCACGGTGCTCGTGACGGCGGACTACTTCTACCTCGTCGGTATGAACGACGTGTGGGATACATACGATACGGAAGCGGGTGCCGAGGGTGCCGGTGTGCTTCTTGCTCCCGTTGAAGGCAAATCCAATGTGTACTCCATTACGCGCAGCGTATGGGCATATCAGAACTTCCAGATCATCCACAGTGGCATCGATGCCGCATGGACGAGCAAGATCACGCCTTACTGGTACAGCGCAGAGGGGTCTACCGCTGCTTATGTTGCCAACGAAGGCGACTACTTCCGCGTGACGGCTTACGGTGCGTACACCATTACGCTCGACCTGAATGACGGTGAAGCGAAAGTCTTCATCGAAATGCAGGATGTCTATGCAACCGAGATCAACTTCAAATTTACGGATGACACCACCGCCATCCTTACCGCAGAGAAGGATACCGCTGTCATCAGCGTTGAGATCCTTCCTGAAAATGCAACCTACAACCCTGAAGACGTGAAAGTCGTCGTCACCGACAGCACGATGACCGAGGACACCGAAGGCGCGAGCGAATATGTCACCTCCACCTACGATGCGGAGACCAAGACCATTACGGTCAAGGCAGTGAAATTCCCCGAAACCGGCGCAGTTACGATTTATGTCACCGTTTCTGTCAACGAAAATGACGTGAATGTCGCCAATGCGTCGAATACGGTCCGCCTTCAGGTCGCATCCGCAACAGCGGTCGCGCCCAAGTCGATTGCTTTCACGCAAGCTGTCTATCCGCTCGATCTGAACAACGGCGGCAATGCATGGACGACTACTGTGACGGCAACCGTTGATGCAGAAGCCGATTTGGATCTTGTGCGGTATTCCACCACGGAAAGTGCTATCTCCGTCGATCCGCTTACGGGTGAAGTCTCTGCATCTGCGCTCGGCGTTTACACCGTGACTGCTACGGCGGTCGGCGACACGTCTGTCACCAATACGGCACAGGTCGTTGTCTATTCCTCGGCGTTCTATCTCATCGGTACGCTCGAAGGCACGACCCCCAACAACTGGATCGCACTCGACAACAAGACCTATCAGAGTCTCGACGAGACTGCTTTCGCAAAGTGGGGTCTGACCGCCGTTGACGGTTCTCTTACCGAGTACACCGGCGAATTCGATCTCGATGCGGATGACTTGTTCTCCATCGTGTTCCTCGGCATGGATCCCGGTTCCTGGTACGCAGCTGTGAACAGCTCGTACTTCGATGCGGAGTCCTCCACCGAGTATGCGATCGTGGACGGCACGAACGTGAAGATCCTTGCCAACGGCACGTACAGAGTCAATCTTACGCTCGACAGCAAGGGCCCTCATTTCAACGTTGAGCTTGTTCATCTCGAAGACGTGGTTCCTTACGATCTGCACGTCTATCTCATGAGAGCGGGCGACGCTTGGGATTCTTCTGCCAGCGCAGTTGGAAATGTACTTGTCGATGGTGGCTACATCAACGTCAATGGTGAGAGCGGCAAGTCTGTCACTTTCACCTACGACTTCAATGGGATGACCCCTTGGGCAGTGTTCCAGTTCCTTACTGCGCCCGGAACGGAAGGCGGTTTCGCGGATGCTACGTGGTACGGTAGCGATGCGACGACAGGCATTACGATTACCGGCGATGCTGTCAAGGAAACGTATGAAGAGGGCGAAACTGACTTCTTCACGAACGGCGGCAGCGGATGCCAGTTCTGGTATGTCGGCGATATGACCTCCGGTGAGATTCCTCTCGTTGAGTTCACCATCACTTTCAACGCGGCAGGACGTATCAGCGGTATCGAGATCAACTTCGTCGAGACCCCGTCCGTCGATTGACAAAGAAAGTTCCTCGCAGCTTTCGTCTTTACTGAATAGCCTCACCCCGGCATCGACAGAAATGCCGATGCCGGGTCAAGGCGAACGGTAGTGGGAACCTCTGCGCCGACAGTTTTGCCGGCGCAGACTTTGCCGACCGCAATTATGGGCGGCCCATCTCCGCCTGTACAGGTAAAGGGGAAAGGAGGTGTCGAAAATGCCGAAAAAGAAATTATCCATTCGCAATCTCGCTTTGGTCATTTGCACAGCTATGCTTTTTGCGACGCTTGCATTTGCCCTTGTTGCTTGCGGAGGCGGAGGGAAACGTACCGAATTCTATCTGTCTCTTGCTTCCCGAAATTGGCAAACCTATACTTCGAAAAACGACATCCCCGAAGAGTTACACTTCAAACAAGACGGGAATGATAAGAATATTTATGTTCTCACGATCTATCTGAGTGAGAATGAGCAATTCACGGTCAATAAACTTGGGTCGGACGATGAATACGGCTATTCCAAGCTGTTTTCCATTTCCGACGAACTCACTCCCGGCGCAGACGGGAGTATTAAGGTCGCAAAGCATGGTACATACACACTGATTTTTGATATTGAAAACGATCTTACCTATGAATATGCGGCTGAAATTTCGTCCGTAACAATCAGCAAATCCGTGACCTCTATGTTAATAGGCGATTCCTACAAATTTGGGGCTACGGTTTTTTATTCCAATGACACTACCGACGGCAATGTCACATGGTCATCCGATAATGAGACGGTGGTCGCGGTGAATGCCAACGGGATGGTTTCGGCACTTGCGGAGGGCAATGCGAAGATCACAGCCTCCGCGGGGGATTTTTCCGATTCGGTCGATGTCACCGTTTCGCCGAATCCCGTTCCCGCCACGGGTGTTTCCCTCGATAGGTCCAGCCTTTCCCTCGAAATGGGGGAGAGTGAGACACTCATTGCTACGGTTGAGCCGCAGAATGCAATCAAAAAAGATGTATTCTGGGATGTCGAAAACGACGAAGTCGTTACGGTGACACAGGAGGGTGTCGTTACGGCAGTCGGGTACGGAACGACCACGGTGGAGGTAAGCACCGTTAGCGGCGGGTTCTCGGCACGATGCCAGGTCACAGTCGCCAAACACGCAACGGCGATCAAACTTGATTTTTCAAGCGTTACGGTTGCCGTCAATGGGGCACAAAAGACGCTTACCGTCTCTTTCTCGCCGAGCGATACGACGGATACGGATTTTACGTTTGAAGTCTCGCAGACAGATACATTCGCTACAGTGGCGCAAGAAGAAAATATGCTGAAGGTCAGCGGGATGAAAGAGGGAGAGGCGACGCTTGTCGTCAAATCTGCCAACAATGCTGATGTCACCGCGTCCTGCGCGATCACAGTCGTTGCGGAAGATGCTCCCATCGCTTCGATGGAGGAGAATCTTCAACTCATGATCGACGAGAGCGTAACGCTCACGCCCACGCTCGAGAATGCGACCATCAAGAGTGTTAAGTGGCAGGTCGCGGAATCTGCTGTTGCGACTGTAACACCGGCGGCGAACAATACCGCCACCGTGAAGGCGTTGCAATTCGGCTCCACGGCAATTACGGCAACCGTGACGGATACGGAGAGCCATACGTACACACTGACGAGTAAGCTTCTTGTTGCGGATGACTATTTCTTCATCTATGGATACGGTCTCGGTGCTTATGACTGGGATTATGTAGACTACATCACGGACAGAAACGCGGCGGCAAAGGCGAACATTCTCTTTGACGAGTACGCGCCCGGCATCTATAAGCTTACGCGCCATTTTACGACGGATAACGGTTTCCAAATCGTCTTCCCGAAAGTCGCGACTTGGAGCGAAACGAATCCGTCAACGGGCAAGGAGGTGTGGAACAAGAATATCCCCTCGGACGTTGTCGCGAATACAGAGTATTACGATTCTACCCGTTCAACGGCGGGTGCCATGAAAACGACAGCATCGTCCTCGCAGTTCGGCGTAAACGCCAATGGGGTATATACCTTCACACTTGATCTTACGGGGGCGAGTGCGAAAGTGTATGTTGAAAGGGTGTCCGTGGATGTGACGAAAGTAAATCTTACGCAAAAGAGCGGCCCCGTGATGCTTCGTCCCGAAGAAAGTATCGTACTCGGTTTCTCCTGTCTTCCTGCAAATGCAACGATGACGAATGCGGATTGGACGATAACGTTTGATTCGCCGTATGCCGCGTTTGAGCAGTATGTCGATACGACGATCGATTATGAGAAAGGAGAGATCACCATTACGGCGAAGGGCGACTTATCCGAACTGTTCATGCTCACAGTGAAAGTTGTCTGCAAGGATATTGAGGCGAGCACGGAATTCGCCGTCTGTCCGAAGGATTATGCAGGCAATCCCGTAACGAGTATCGCGTTCGAGCAGGAGCACTACTCCTTCAACGTCAATAACGGAGGGGAGGCTTGGGCGATCCCCGTAAAGGCGAACGTGAATGCCGATGCAACCGTTCAAGCAGTGAAGTATTCGGTTCTCGAAAGCGGAGGCTGGAGCATCGATGCGAGTAGCGGTCTCTTCAAGTCAAGCTATCTCGGAACATTCACCATTCTTGCTACTTCCGTTGCAGATGAATCGATTCAAGCGACTTGTACGGTGACGTTCTATTCGGATACGTTCTACCTTGTAGGCGAGTTTAACGGGCTTTCGAGTTTCGATGCAGCCAAACCGGATGTAACGGTGCTTACGGGTGTCTTTGCCGAGTACAAGTTTGAACAGATCACGGAGACCTATTACAGACTTGAGCATGAATTTACACAAGTACGAGAAATAGAAGACCACGGCAGAGATAACCTCGAGTACGGTTTTCAGGTCGTGTTCCTCGGTATGGATGCGAATTGGAAATCCCGGTTTTCGCTCAACAAAGCGGACTGTTACAATGCGGAAACGGATCTCAATACTTGGAACTCTCCCAACGTTCGCGTCAATACCACGGCTACCTATGTCCTCGAAGTAGATCTTTCAGGGGCTAAGCCGACATGGTGTATCAACCGCAAGGAGACGACATTACAGGAAATTAAGCTCGAGGCAAGTGAATCCGTGTTGCACATGGGTGATACTGCTACGATCGCTCTATCCACTGCACCTAAGTTTGCTACGGTGCCTGCAGATACTGATTTTGTATGGAGTATTGAAGGAGATTCGGCCAACTACATTTCGGGTTCTTTTGATGCCGAGTCGATGACGTACTCTGTTGCAGTGAATCAAGTCCCACATTCCGGCGATATTACCATTACCATACGGGTGAGACTGGGAGAGTTCTCCGCATCAGTTACATTCACAATCGTTTCCGAACACCATCTTGTGCAGAGGCATACAAACCAAGAGCATTGGTGGGAATGCACGGATGAAGGGTGCTCTTATGAGGAGGGAAGAGCGAATCACGAATTTGAGACGACTTTAACCAACACCGATCCCGCCGGGCACTACATGAAGTGCAAGGATTGTGACTATTACTCCGAACTTATGCCCCATACTTTAACTTTGAACGAGAAAGGACGGTTCGACTTCTCGGAGGGTGTGGCGACATGCAAGGAATGCGGGTTTAGGTTCTTTGAGATTGAAGACGGCAAGCTGATCCACTACTATGCAACAGCATCAAGAATTAGTTTGCCCGACGACATCACGGAGATCGGTGACGGTGTCTTTGAGGGGCATTCCGAAATCACATCGTTCAGCATCAACGGCACTTCGAATCTCAAATCCATCGGGAAGAATGCGTTTAAGGGATGTTCAGGGTTGATCATAATGCAAATCCCTGATTCCGTCACCTTCATCGGGCATTCTGCATTCAGCGGTGTGACGGCAAGTATTACCTTCGGAACAGCTCCCACCATTCGCGACTTCGACGGGTTTGACGGATACCAAGGCACCCAGTTGACCATTCCCGCTTCGGTTTTGACCATTGCAAATGAAGCTTTCCGCGGGTCAAAGCTTGTGAATGTAGTCCTGCCCGATAAGGTTTATCAAATTGGGAGTTACTTGTTTTATGATTGCCCGGAATTGCGGTCAGTAATTATTCCAAGTCGGGTTACCGGAGGGTTTAATCTCTTTAAGAACTGCTCGAAACTGGAATATGTGCTTCACAAGGGGAATTCCGTCTGGCAAATCTGGGAAAGCGGCTTTGTGGGTTGCCCGAATTTTAAAGCACTCTATGTTCAGAAGCCATACAAAGAGGTCGTTGGTTCTGAAAATTGGATATTCCCTGAAACGCAAGCCGCAAATGGGCACCCCTTATACGGAAAAGTCTATGTCTATGCGGATTCTGACCCCGGAACAATCGATTGGGGCGAATGGGCAGACTTTATGGGCGGCACATGGCATTGGGACGGTTCTCAAGAGCAGGGGATCGAAAACGTTCGCGTCTGGGGAGCTGAAGAACCTGCTGTGATTGGCATGGAAAATGTCACGCTCTTCTGCGAGGGCCGCACCAAGTACGAAGCCTGATCTTTAGGCTTGAAGAACGCCATACTCTAAATCAGGAAACTGGTTTAGAGTATGGTCAACTTTGAAAATGACATGCTATGGCATGATTGAAGATACATATACGGTGATTAAGCACGGAGGTAGAATCGTGTCTGCGTTTAGACGGCAGGAAGTTAATTGAGCGGCCCCATCCATGACCGCATTCAGCGGTTATGAAATGAAAATTTTCACGGGAGGAGAATGTATGGATAAAGATAATCCGAACAGGAAGTACGTCAACTGTCCCCGCTGTTCCGTGACGTTGTTGCAGATAGAAGAGGCTAAGAACGGGTACATCAAATGCGGGACCTGCAAACAATTCGTTGCCTTTGATGTGGAGGGCGGAAAGATCACCGTGCAGATCGTTCCGAGTCGGCAAGATCTCTCGTCGTAAAGTTGGCACAATCTCGGCACAGTTTTGCCGATGGCATGAAAAAGGGAATATGCTATAATGATAGCGTCGAGAAGTGGGATGGGTTCATCCCACTTTAATTTTATAAAAAAAGGAGATCGAAAATGAAGTATTGTCCCAATTGCGGGTATTCGCCCATTCAGGATGACGAAGCTCGATGCCCCTGCTGCGGGGAAGACGTATCGGAACAGGTGCCGTATGATTATCCGGAAGAGGAGGTAAATGCCGTCGCTTCTACGGACGCACACGAAAAGGGAACGAAGAGGCGGACAAAATGGAAGGATCGCCCGCTGAAGGTCAGGCTTGCCCTCGTCGTCTCGGGCGCATTGATCATCGTAGGTGCGTGCATCGTCGTGCTTTGTTTGTTTTAAGGAGAAAGACGATGAAGCATCCGCATTTCTCCATGCCGAAGGCGGTCTTCAAGCATTTCATCATACGGATCGGACTCGGGTCTGCATTTTTGATCCTTTTCGCCGTATTGCTTGCCGTTTTTCGCGATTTTATCCTGTCGTTGCCGTGCATTGTTCTTGCGTTCTTCTTTCTCGGAAGCGCGACGTTATTGTTGTGCGCACACAGGAGGGGTGACTTGCTCTGTGTGCAAGGGGAATGTGTAAAGGTCGAAAAAAGCGTATTCCGTTTGCGGAATAAGGCTGTTTATCTTTCCACGGAGCACGGAACGATCAAGGTGATCGCGTTCAAAATCCCAAGGCGGATCGCCGTTGGGGAATCGCTGGACCTGTATTTGAAAAAGTCCGCCCGCGTCTATGAACGAAAGGGGGAGTTTACGGTCAGCGAGTACGTTGCGCTGGTGAGACCAAGCGCAGAGTAGATCAATCGGTTTTTGTATCAGTTATACTGTAAAGTATCAGTATCCGGATCCTTTCACGGGGTCAAAGTCATCTGTTATACCCGATCCGCAGATAGGGTCGGTTTTTCTATGGTTTCTTCCCGTAAAGCGGGTTGGAATAAATAAAATTTATGGCAGTAAATTGCCGAAGGAGTATCTATGAACAAAGTATTTCTCACCAATGCCGTCATATCCAAGGGGTATGACAAAACTCCCGCGCTGGTCTTCTCCGAAAGCGGAGAGAGCGTAAGATTCCGAATCGGATATAAGGTCTACGATTCGCGCGAGGAGAACAACACCAGATGGATCAACATCAAGGTAAGGGCACTCAAAACTCTTACGGAGCGCATCAAAAAGATGAAGCTCAAGGAAGGTTCGTGCATCAGCCTCTGCGGAGCACTCGATGAGGATGTATGGGAAGATTCCCAGACGAAGGAACTGAGACGTGAAAAGGTCATCGTTCTCAGCGACATCGAGTATGCATCTGTGGGCGAAAACACGGGAAGCAAGACGGAGAAGGAGCAAAGCAGCGAAAGTTCGCCCGCACCGAAAAAGGGAACGGCAAAATCCGAGAATTGTACGGGGTATGAAGCTCCCGAAGACGGCAGCTTCTTCTAAGCCCATTCGGCAGGCGTTCAATAAAAAGGCGCACATAAGTTTCTTTTGAGGCTTATGTGCGCCTTTTTTTGCGTTTCAGGAGTTTTTACAATGAACAGAAAGAATATCATTTTTGAAACCATGCTGTTTGCGGCGATCCTTGCCGCAATGTTCTTCGTGTTTCGGTTCTGGATCGGCGTATTGCTCGCAACCATCGGACTTTTCGTGCTGTTGATCGTATTGTTCGTGCTTGCGGTCAGGCAGCGTCGGGTGAAGCCCGCTTCGACGGCTGTATCGGAAGAGGAGGCTGAAGAGGCCGCGGCCGGATACGCCGCGATCCTCAACAGGATCTCACAACTCGTTTGCGACGACCATCCCCAAGCCAAATGGGTTTGGGCGCAGCCCGATACCCAGAAAAGGCTTGCGGCGGGAGAGGATGTCTATGTCCTTCTCAGCGGCGCAGGCGGGTATGCGCGGGCGAAGGTCGTGACGGAAAACGGAAACGTCATCGCGCTGGAATATCCGCAAAGAAGACAAGAGGCACTGCAACTCCCGCAATCAGAAGATCACGATCCTGTGCCTGAGCGCAAGGAGAACTACGATCTCGTCGCGTATGAGTGGGTGGAAGCGCACATTCAGAACTTGAACGAGCGGTGCAATGAGACGCTCGGACAGGGAAAACAGGAGCTGTTGCTTCAGGCAGAGGAGCTTCCCTTGCAAGAAAGCTGGGTAAGCATTTGTCGGGAGCTCAAGCGGAACGACCTTCCGGATGCGGAGTGCGTTCCGGACGGAATAAAAATCAAGCTGGTATGACCGGCAAAGAGGAAAAACAAATGGCTATGAATCCAAATAATTTATTCGCGTTCAACCGTAGCTTGCCGAAGCCGTTCGATACGGTTTCCAAGAAGGTCAACGTGTCTTCGGTCTACGGCGACGGCACTGGCGCAACGCTTAGTACAAGTGTTATCAAGGGCATCAATGCGATCTGCGGATGTTTTCTCGGCAAAACGGAAGGAGCGGTCGGGATGAGCGGGCAACATTGCATTGCGGAGTACAAATCTTCCGCAGGTCCCGACATTTTTCAGCTCGTCGTATATAACAAATCCAACGGATTGGTGCAGGCATCGGTCTATGACAGGAATACGGACATGATGGAAAATTATGCTGTCGGTCCCAGCGCAAGAGACGGGGCGGCACTCATGATGGCGTTATATCCAATCCTTATGGAGGATAAGGAGTTCCAGGAGAAATTCGAAATTTACTACAACCAATACATTGTCGGGCTCAAGGACTTTGATGTCGCATTGCAAGCGATGGCGATCATGTGCGATAACGCATACCGCCGCATCAAGGACCCGTCGAATCCCAAACATGTCAAGGTAAATGTGGATGTCTCCGGGAACATCATGTTGCTCTCCAGAACCAATCTGGAAGCCGAGGTATTCAAGCCCCAGACCGTTTCGGCGGGCGAATTTACGATTTTCGCAAAGACGGGGCGGGCAAAAAAGATTGCAATCAAAAGTGTCGAGCCGTCCGATTTCGTCGGCAAGTATGCCTTCGGCGAAAGGACGTTTTCCGCAGAGGAAGAAGCACTTATTCCCAAACTTCCGGATTGGTATATCATACCGCCGGAGGTCGTGACGATCTGCAAACACGCCAAATCCACGACGGGGCGCGTCACCCAGATGCGCAATTTTTTACTTCGCGGGTGTGCCGGCTCCGGCAAGACGATGGGCGTGAAGGCAATCGCCGCAGGGCTCCGCTTGCCGTATGTCAAGTACACTTGCTCTGCGGGGACGGAGATCTTCGACTTCATCGGTCAAGTCTTTCCCATTACGGGCAAGGATACGTCCGAAGAGGACGGTGTCTCGGGTACGGAGCGTCAAAGTCTTTCGGGCAAGTTCGACTACGCCGCGATGGCGGAAAAGCTTCGGCTCCCCGCGCTGGATGATATCGAGTATGCGCCGGATAGGGCATACCGAGAGCTTACGGGGACGATCAAAGAGGACGCGACGGCACAGGAATGCATTGCGGCGCTCTTGCAGAAAGTTTTCACGGAATCTGCGAAAAGCCGCGGTCAAAATGACCGTGAGGATGTCAAGCAAGGCTTTATCTATACGGAGACGGACTTTCTCAAAGCACTCAAAAACGGATACGTCGTGGAGATCCAAGAGCCCACTACGATCCTGCAGCCGGGCGTGCTTGTCGGGCTCAATTCGCTGTTGGAACAGGATGGAACGATTTTGCTCCCCACCGGCGAACAGATCCGTCGGCATCCGGACGCAGTCGTTGTGGTCACGACGAACGTCACCTACGAGGGCTGCCGCGACATGAACCAGTCTGTCATAGACAGAATGAGCCTCGTAATGGATGTGGGGCTTCCGCCTCCCGAGGTCATGGCAGAGCGTGCAATGAGCGTGACGGGTGCCGACGATGAATATCAGGTCATACAGATGGTGAACGTCGTCAACGACATGGCCGCATATTGCAGAAAGAACAGCATCACGGACGGAACAGTCGGGATGCGAAGCCTTATCGATTGGATCGAAAGCAGCAAAGTCACGGGTGATCCATACGAGTCCGCACTTCACACGATCATCAGCAAGGCGACTGCAGACGAAGAGGAACGTGAGGCACTGATCACAACGGTGCTGGAACCCATCTTCGCCCGCAAACCCGCCGCATAATAAAACAAAGGAGGTTATGACCCTCATGGCAAGGGTGAATCACAAATTGGTCAAAGAACGGCTCGACGAGAGCCGCAGCAAAATCACTGACCGGCAATTTTTTACGTCCCGCCTTCTTGCAGGGCATTTCGAGGAACTGGCAATGGTGCAGTCCAAGCGGTATCGTTATAACCGCCAAGTGCATGTAAAGATCCTTTGGGAACCTAAAAGCGAACTGACCGCAAAGACGAACAACGATGTCATTGCGATCAATGCAGGACATGAGTTCGTTACGCAATGTACGGGCAGGCAAAAGCGATATCAAATTATCTGCGGGTTTTTTACGCATGAACTCGGGCACGTTCTTTACACCGATTTTCTCGGCGGGCAGACGTGGAACAAAGCACTCGGAGCGGGGTGGTGGTATCCTGCCGCCCCGCATTTATCCGAACGTGGTGATTGCGACAATGAATCGGATTTTTGGGAATATATCAAAGCCGATCCCGTCCAAAAAGACATCGTGCAACACATTTCCAAGGAGATCTTCAACATCATCGAGGACGGCTATATTGAAAACAGAATGCTTTTGAGTTTTCCCGGGACGCTTGGGTATGGGCTTTCACAACTGCGAAAATCGCATTTTGAATCCATCCCGACCGTTACACAACTCAAGGAAAAGGAGGAGGCGGGAACGTGGCATATCTTCGAATCCCTTATGCAGATGCTCCTTTGTTACATCAAATTCGGAGAGATCAAGTATGGCGATGAACCGTATTCGGATGAAAGGATCCAAATTATCTTTGGACTTCTCGGCACGTTAGACAGTGCTTTGCAGGCATCGTCGCCCAAAACCAGGTTCGATGTGGTCAACCGTGTTCTTATTCGGTGTTGGCGATATGCCAAGGGCTACTGCGAGAAGCTGAAAGGACAGTGTAGCGGTAGCGGTGCGGGGGGCACCATCACCGATCCCGGCGAACTGATCAAAGGGAATTTCGGGAAACTCATCGGTACTTCCGAAGAGGGAATGGGCAGCAATGCCCCGGTTGCGGAAGCAGAAGGTGCGATAAAGGTCGCAACGTCGTCTAAGCGGACGGCAACGGCAAAAGCAGCCGAAAGTGCCGAAGCAGATGCAGCAGGGACCGAAGAGGCCGAAGCCAAAGAGGTCGGAGTTAAAGAAGCCGGGAACGGAGAGGATGAGTCCAAAGAAATAAAACGAGGTAGCGGAGAAGGGAATGCCGCAGAAACGACCAAAGCAAACGACGAAGGGAAGGAGCCGTCTGTGATGCCGGATGGCTCCACAGTTTCGGACACATCGTCAGCATCGGAAGCGGAAGAAGCGGAGGGCGATTGCCAATCGGATCGGGATGCGCCGCGTCTTCACACTCCAGATCGCATTTCGGCACCGGAGGGCGGAGGCACAGAATACAACTCCGATTATGAAGCGGGCAACGTGGATAATTCGGCGAAGGAGATCGGGACACTGCTCGACAAGATGGCAGAGCTCGCGGCCTGTAAAGAGGTGGAAGACGAGCGTCTTCTGGAGCTGAATGAGGCTGCGCAGGCGATCTCCTATGGAAACATTCATGATGGAGTAGCCGTTCGCATAAATCGTATCAACGAAGTGGGCCCGGAGTTGAGCGACCAGTACGCCCAAATCGCACCGAGTCTGATTTCGATTTCGAAGCAGCTCCAGAGAAGCTTGATCCACGCACTCCGTGACAGCCGTAAAGGCGGAAAACATACGGGGCTTATGCTCGGCAGAAGGCTGGAAGCCCGGTCGCTTCATCGTGATGACGGGCGGATCTTCTATAAGAACAATTTGCCGCAGGAATTGCCGCAACTGGCTGTGGGGCTTCTGCTGGACGAGTCGGGATCGATGGGCGGAAACCGGGCTGTATATGCCCGCGCCGCCGCGATTATTCTCTATGATTTCTGTCACGCGCTTGGACTTCCCGTCTTGGTCTGCGGACATTCGACTTCCAATTACAAAGATCACGAGATCGTGAATATATATTCGTATGCCGAGTTTGAGGATATCGACGGCAAGGATCGTTATCGGCTGATGGATATCCGCGCACGGGGCTGCAACCGCGACGGTGCCGCTCTCAGATACGTATCCGAACGTTTATCCAAACGCCCGGAAGAAGTGAAGTTGTTCATCGTCGTTTCGGACGGACAACCGAATGCAGTCGACTATTCCGGGAGGCCTGCAGAAGAAGATATGCGCGGCATCAAGCGCGAGTACCAGAAGAAGGGGGTCGTGTTTGTCGCGGCCGCGATCGGGGACGACAAGGCGAACATCGAACGCATCTACGGCGACTCGTTTTTGGATATCACCGACTTGAAACAATTGCCCGTAAAGCTTGTTTCCGTCGTAAAAAAGCATATCAGAGTGTAAGATCGGAAGTCGAGCCTTCGGCAGTCATAAATCTCAAACGCCTCGCAGTGCTCTAAAACAGTATTGTGATCAAAGAGCCTGTCAATGAATGAGGAATCGGTTTCGGCCGATTCTTCTTATAGCCAAGCAATAGGGCAGATGCTTTCGCGTCTGCCCTGAAAATTTACAAGGAGAAGAAAAATGAAACTCAAATTTATTAAAATCGGAGGCTTGGATATTTCTTCCGATAAGATCGACATCACGGACCCCGGTTATCGTCGGGGGACATGGTGCAGAAGAACGGCACCGATCGTTCCCGGGGCATACGACTGTTATGTCGGCATGGAAAATGGGGCGTTCGGAGAAGTTGTACGCGAACTTGTGCTTTTATCCGCGCAGGAAGAGTGCCGGTCTCCTTCGTTGAAGACGCAAGCTATCGGAACGATCTGCGTCGACGCGGGGCTTGCCGGCTTCTTTGAAGGGAAACCGGACTATGATGACCAATCATGGGAAAATCTCACCGAACATCTGCTGAAACCTGTTAACGGCTCGCAATGCCATTATTGGCTCGGCGATAAGACATCGCCGATGAAGTGCAAGTGTTTTTTCAGCATTTCGGGTTACGGCGATGGTATCTATGACGTGTATTCCATTGCCAAAAACGGCAAGTGCGTCGGTTACAAGCTTGTCTTTTGAGGTGTCGAATATGGAACTTGTATATTTTCGCGACACCTTGGAAGAGGGTGCGGAGCCGCAATATGGGATCCTCATGGATGGCGACGAACCTTGTATCCTGTGTTTGTGCTGCGGAAGCACAGTCGATTACGGGGATTATTCGATTCTCGAACGGCTGCCGTGGCAAAATATATCGGAGTTTATCAAAAGTGGCAAGAAAAGGAAGTATGTCGTTTGTATGAATTCTGTATATGTCCGAGACGCGCAGTTTTTGGATACGAGAGATCTATCACAGGATGTATTTGACGAATTTGACTATTACAGTCCGGAAAACGAAGATCAGTGGATAGATATGGAACCTTCGCCCTTCGTGGCAATCGTTGAGGCGGATTCCAACGAATCGGCTTGTAAAATCGCAGCGAAACAGAAGTATTTCGACGCTCGCTGCTTGTTCGCAACAAAAATCTAAATTACAGGAGAAAAAAATGTCAAAACGAAATAATGCATTGAAAAGTAACAGCTACCTGTCGCAGTGCTTAACCGAGTTTTTTAATAAATTAGTCGGGATGAACATTATTGCGAAAAGCAAAGTCAAAAATGCCGAAAAGGCATTATGGGAACTTTTGATGCAAACCAAGGAAACCATTTATCGAGCGGTCGATCACGATTATTATACACAAGACTTGATGAACAAAATAAACGAATACTACGGCAACAAAGGGTCGCTCGTGGCAAAATGCATACCCAAATATATTCTTGACGGAATTATCGAAGACTGGCAGTACAGTCTGGGCAATACCGATCTGTTTTGGGAAATCAATTGGGAAATTCTTGAAAATCGGTTGAACGCCGAAACTTGGCTTTCGGACTTAGGAGAATTCACGCATAGAGAAATATCGATTTATCGGTGTTATCTGACAGATTGGTACAGGAATCATCAAGAAGGGGATCCCGTGTGTATTCGTGATTTTTTTGATTGTAAAATGAAGGACGCGGATATGAAAAATTACTACCTTTCGCTTACAGGCAAAAGGGGTGTAGCTATGACTAAAAAACCGAAAGAAAATCAGGGAGGATTCAAACCATGATCAAAAACAAAACAGGTGAAACCTTCAGATATGAAGGCAGAGTTTTTCGGGTGGGTGATTGGGTTTACGCCAACGCAGGCAGCGTCTATGAAGGGCTTGTCGGGCGCATCAAAGAGATACGGACGGGCGCGGACAAGGATACGGAAAACGAGACGGCAGACATCTATTGCGAGTTCATGCCGCCCATCATCCCGGCTTTCATCGAAAAAATAGAAGAGCGGTTCAGTAAACTTTACGGAGAGCCGAAAAAGTCGGAAGATCTTGCGCTCGATGAAGTCATCATGGCTCCGGAAATGCTTCTGCTCGATCGGGAGATCCTGTCTTCCGACGGGGCGCACAAGGAGTCCGTTTTTGTCGTAACGACGGACTGGGCTTACCGCGGTGAAAGCGACATAAAGGTTGAACTTTTCTATACGTTGAAAGACGCTCAAGCATATATGCTTCGTTGTCTTGCAGAGGAGGTGGCGGAGAACAGTTCGCCTTTCGATCGCCGCGGCGACGAAGATATTTGCGAGGAATCGTCGGAAACGTTCTATGAGATCTATCAGAGTGGTGACTATAACGGAGAACACTATACCATCAGGATCGAGACAAAAGAAATCTGCGGGGAAAACCGTGCCTGATTGTATGGTTATGTGGGGGGAGTCGGGCTTCCGAGTTCCCTCACGTAACCATGCAGTCCGTATTGTTTCAGACACGGACGGAAGGCAATAAAAAACCTCTCCCGGACGGGAAAGGTCAAAGTTCATTCGGCTTGCAATTCTTCGAGGAACTTTTTCGGGGAGAGTACGGGGACGGGCGACTTCGCGAAATCTTCCGTGTTCCGCGTCACGATGCAATCGACCTCCGAGCGGATCGCCGTCTCTGTCATCACGGCATCCTCGAAATCGGAAATGGGGGAGGGGACGGCTTTCCGGCAGTCGATGCCCGATGTATCCAACACGTCGAAGAGTGTGAAGAGCTTATTGAGCGTGTCGCGCGACATCTTGTCGCTGTGCGTGTAGTGGTGCATGAGATAATAGATATCCGTCACTGCTTTTGCGGTGATATAGCCGAGGAAGGCATTATTCGCCGCGGCGAGGAAGATGTTTTGTGCGTCCTTTTCAAATCCTTCGCGCGATTGAAGCGCGTCGATGACGACGCAAGTGTCGATGAGTGCTCTCATATCTTTTGGAGCCTCTCGGCGCGAGCCTCTCCCAAAGAAATATCCGCAGGCAAAATGCCGAACAGCGACTTGGCAACATCGACCCTTTCTTGGAAAGGATTGGTGAGCTTGGAGATCACCTTTCCGTTGCGCGTGATGAAAATGTCCTCTGTCGCGGAGAGAATGAGATACTTACTCAAATTCGATTTTAATTCAGTGGCCGTTATGGACATAGCGAACCTCCTTATATTTCGTACTATTATTATAACCTAATTGTACGATTTTGTCAACATAATCGAACGAAATAATTAAGGAGAATTTTTACGGGGGCCTTTCCCCAAAAAACGAAAGGAAAAATATAGCAATATCAATACAAAGGAGATTTAAAAGTGGGCTGGACAAGTTATTATGTAAAAGGCAAGATCGACAGATTGGCAGAGTGTCGTAAACATTTCGGGAAATATCCCGAATGGGCAACGATACTGAAGGATGTCCTTGTGGGAGATGTATACTATGCGGCAATGAAATCTGCAAAAGAAAATAAGGTGTGGGCGCTTGTTGTCCTTACCGATGCCCAAGATGGCGAATTTTCCTACAAAGACATGGATGAAACAATGGGACCGTTCTATTACGAATGTCCGAACAGTATCCTCAGATTGCTTACACCGACGGAAAATGAACGGGCGAACAATTGGCGTAGAAAGTGCTATGCCAATACATCGAAACGTCCGCCGGAAAGGCCTAAAAAAGACCCGTTGGCGGAAATCAAGAAGTATCTCGGATACAGATTCAGCAGTTCGGGAACGGGGAGCGATTATAAGGTCTTTCAGACCAAGTACATCAACTATTTGCGCAGCTTCTGCAAAGAGAACGGATGGGAACTTGTCAATACGTCTCGAGGGCACTATAGCTTTTCCTGTTTCATTCAAAACGAGCAAGGGAAACTTGTCTATTTATCGATTGGCGATGTCAGAGGGTTCAAACCCGATTGGTATGAGCGGATCCTTATCCGGACCGCACAGAACGATCGGGATTGCCACGGCGGTGCCTGTTACTATACGTCACTTGAGGACCTACAGCAAAATGTAGAGTATCTCTTCAGGTACGCATAAGCGATGACTTCGAGAGCGGGGCGCAGAGTCTACACGGCTTTGCGCCCTGTTCCATTTATCAAACAAGGAGAAAATTCATGAAAAGAAAACAACAAGAACAACAAGAACAAGAAGAAAAAGTGGAGGTCGAGTACAAAAAACTGCATAAACTGCAAGCTCTTCGTGACTATCTTTGGGGAAATTTCGACGAGAAAGACCCCGCTTACGCCGAGTTGTATTTTGCAGTCGAGCGATTGATAGCGGATAAAAAAGACGACATCGCCATATTGCGAGGTTGTGACCTTATCAAAAATAACAAACGCAAGAAGTATATTTTTGAAGTGGGGCGCGAGCGCATCGGCGCGGCGGACGTGTATCTGAACGGGGAACTGATAAATAGTTTCTTCGACGAGAGAGTTAAAGTGACGGATCATGCCAAAGTCGTTACCGATATCGTAAGGGGTTTTGCGAGCAGAATCCCCGATGCCTTATATGTAAAGGCGGCACTTTATGCACCCGTCGGGGGCGTCAGCGTTTTCAGCGAAAAGATCAAAAGCATCTTTGACAGAGATATTCCCGAGGAGATCCTGGAAGAGCAGCGCAGAAATGTTGAGCAGTTAAAAAAACAAATGGAGGAGAAAAAAGGCGATGAATAAGAAATGGCAGGATCACGGAATCGGTCCGTCGGATCGAGGAGGTGAGCAATGAGGACTTTGACTTCAATCGTGTCCTATCCGGAGCGAGGCGAAGGGGGCAATAACCGCTACCGCGGAAACTGTTCTCCCAAACTCATCGAGGACTTGATCGGTTTCTTCAAACCGCATGAGATCTGCGACTATATGTGCGGGAGCGGGACAACAAAAGCGGCGGCGGATACCTGCGGTATCGGCAGTCATCTGTATGACCTTCATAGCGGTTTTGACCTCATGAGCTGCGAGATCCCGGAACGTCCCGAGTTCATTTTCTGGCACCCGCCGTACTGGGATATCGTTCTCTATTCGGATGTTATGTACAAGGCCGCCGATGTGGAAAATATGTACGGCTTTGATCCGCGTCTTGCAGATCTCTCCCGCATTAAGGATTGGGATCGCTTCGTCGCGGCGATGAACTATGCCATGATGAAGCAGTTTACGGCTTTGGAACGCGGCGGCAGGATGGCCGTCCTCATGGGTGACATCAAAAAGAAAGGGAAGCTCTACAGCATGATCTCCGAAATCGTCAAACCGGGAACACTGGAGAATATCGTGATCAAGGCGCAGCACAACTGCTTTTCGGATCGCACGCAGTACAGCGGCTCGTTCATACCTATTCTGCATGAGTATGTCATGATCGTCCGCAAAGACGCGGCATTGATGATCCCGATCCTTACGACAAAAAAGGTTGAGGTCGATATCCGCGATATGCGGGGTGCTACTTGGCGCGACATCATCGCCTCGGTCTTTGAGGAAAGCCGCGGCCCTCTCGCGCTTGATGAGGTCTATGACTTGGTGCAGGGGCACAAGCGGGCGAAAGAAAGCAGATTCTGGCGCGACAAGGTGCGACAGACACTCAACTCCTACCCGCAGACGTTTGAACGTGACGGGCGCGGGAAATGGAAACTTAAACGCAAGAAATAATCGACGCTGTTTTCAGATCATAACATCGGTTTTATGATTTTGCGACAAAGAAGCATCAAGATTCGTCCTGCCGATAGTTGAAATTTCTGTTTGGAAATGCTATAATGATCGAGCAGGGTTTTATTCTTACAAGGAGGTATCCAAGATGAGATTCGAGTTAAAGCAGTATGACAATGCACTTTTGAAGTTCAGCACAAACGAATTGAATTTGGGCGAGATCGCCTATACGATCAATTGGGTGAACGAAGAAGCAAGATCTCTTCTCCCGATCGGCTTGCAGCTGACACCGCAAGGGATCGCAAAGTGGTTGTCTTCCCGTGCCATTCCGAAAAACCGCGAGTTTGTGGATCGGATCCTCGCAAGAAGCGGGCTTTCCCACAACGATACCCTCGGCATCATCAAACTCTGCAAAGGACTTTCTCTCAACGACAGTTATTGGATCGTGGAAGATGGCTTTCCGGGGAAATTCGCCGATTACAATCTCTACCAGAACAGTTTCACAAGGACGCTTGCCCTCATCGCGTACACCGGATACGGCAGCAACACGAGGCGGGGATTCACTTCCTCGCCCGAATATACGACGAACGGCATGCTGCGGAAGTGTTGGAGGCGAATCAACAAAAAGATCTATCTCTACAAGGGCGGAACGTCGGGTGCGGCAAACGCCGGCAAGGAACCGTATTCGGAATTCTACGCGGCACAAATTGCCGAGACAATGGGGTTGAAGCACGTCGCCTACGACTTGAAGATGTGGAAGGACATCTTGTGTTCGACGTGCGAGCTATTCACGGACATCGATACGTCGTATGTCCCCATCCACAGGTTCCTGCCGCAGTGCAATCTGAATCAGACGGTGGAGTTCTTGAAATCTCTCGGCGAAGAGTTTTACGACGAATTTGCCGATATGATGATCTTCGATGTGCTGATCTGCAATGAAGACAGACACTTCGGGAATTTCGGATTGCTCGTGGATAACAAAACGAACAAGCCGATCGCCGTCGCGCCTATCTTCGACAACGGAATTTCACTGTTCAATTACGCATTGGATGACGAGCTTGACGATATCGAAGGATATGCGAGGACAAGGACACCCGCGTTTGAAAATGTCTCGTATGACGCGCTCGCGAGGGAGTTTTTATCGGACAGACAGAGAGAAAAACTGCGTAGGCTACTTGAGTTCAAATTCAAAAAGCATTCCAAATATAATCTGCCCGACGAACGGCTGAAGGAGATCGAGACCTTCGTCCAAGCAAGGGCGCGGGGGATGCTGGATATGAAGAAGTAACAAAATTTTTGCAATAGAAAAGCGTTCGGAGAGCGAATTGTTTCTTCGGACGCTTTTTCTTTATTGTAGCGGTGGCTTATTTAGAACAAACAAACATAGGAGCATGAAAATGAAAAAGGAGGTTTTAGGTGACACGATGGAAGTATATACAATAGTTTTCGAATGGATTGTTGATGGTGCAGACGGTATAGATGTAGAAGTATTCGATACGTATGAAAAAGCTGTAAAGCGTTTCAACGAAATCATCGAAAATGAAAAACATGAGCCAAACGGTTGGGTCGACAAAGCTTTTGATGAAAACGGTGACTTGCTGGAGGAGGATTACGATCTCGACTGCAACGATCCGTTTACGGACGGTAAAGAACACGAACTGTGGTGGCGCATCAGATGTGAAAGGGATTGGTTCTTGCATGAAAACCTTGAACTCAGAATTCTTGAGATAGAATAAGGATTTTGAGGATATCGAAGGATATGTGGAGACTCACATGGTACAATATCAATTTTTCAGGAGGGTTAAAATGAAGTTTTACATGATTTGCGATTGCGATGGATCCAATGCAACTCGGAGGGGACTATGTATGAGTTAAAATGTTCCGTTCCGAAATTTGCATCGATCATTGCCGCCTTTATGACTCAAGCCATCTTATTCGATGCTTCGGACAAGGTGCGAGAACTGCGCATGCAGGCACTCAAGCAACTGCAAGACAGATTGGCGTATTATGAGTCATTGGGCTATATGGATCAACTGTTATGTGCAATCGCGCACAAGAAAGCGAAAATGATCATGAACGTTACAACAAAGACCGAGATGAGCAAGGTGATGAGTACACGGGTTCCGGCATTTGACGGAAATAAATTTCTCTCGGATCAGTATAACATCCCGGAAGAGGAGATGATCCTGTGGGCGGAGATGTCATTGCAGGCACCTTTGAACCGCGCGGGATTTGAGCGGTATAAAGAACTGTTCGAAATGATATTTCCGGATCAAGCACTTGAGGTTTTCGGGGATGGATAAATACGAAAGTGTTGACTTTTAGTCAACATTCCGATAGAATTTAGATGTAGAGCGCAAAATAAAATCTGCAAGGAGAAAGCGCGATGGAAAAAATCATCTACTCCGCGATCTTCCACCAAAACAAAGAGACGGGATGCGGCTACTGGGTAGAGTTCCCCGATCTTCCAGGATGTGTTACAGAAGGGAAAACTTTGGAAGAAGCGTTCCTCATGGCGGGCGATGCGCTCGATTGCTGGTTTGCAGATCCCACAGCAGACCGTCCGAAGCCTACGCCTATAACGGAAATCAAAACCGAGGAGGGGGCGGTTGTCCAGATGGTACAGCTCGCGCAGTATTTAAGCGAGGACGCAAAACAGTTTTTCATTGAAGAAACGATTGAAAAAGGACTGAAAGAACGGGGACTCAGTAAAAACCAAGCAGCCGTTATTTTGGCGGTTAATCGCTCCTACATCACGCACATCGTGAGCGGAAAGAAAACGCCTGCGCCGGATATGGCAAAACGGATCGGGTTGTTGCTCGGTTTTGATTGGCGTATTTTTTACGCCGACAGCGCAGGTTCGCTATAACACGCCCGGACAGGCAGAATCGCAGCTCTCGCGTTTTTGCGGGGGGGGTAGTCGAAGAAATGCCGAGGATATGAAAAGTCCGTTAGAAGCCGAATAATTGACTTTGACGGGCTTTTCATTATCTAAAAGTGACGAGAGAAGTCTTTGGATAGACTTGACTTTCAAAAAGAAGAACCCTATAATAAATACAAGGAGCATAGAAGCATGTCAAAGTCCATGACGGAACAGCAAATATTCGTTGCCATCATGGATGAAGTTTCTGCATTTTATCGCAAAATGCAGACGGTTCGTCCTCTCAGCGAAAGTGAATTGGCGTATTTCTATCGTGAGTTTTCGATCAGTGCCAGCTACAACTCGAACGCAATCGAAGGAAACAAATTCACTTTGGACGAGACGAGGATCTTGATCGAAAAGGGGATCGTGCCAGGTGCCCACTCCCTACGCGAAAGCGAAGACATCATCGGGTACAAGGAGGCCTTCGATTATCTCTATCGTGCTGTCAAGGGGCGGCAGCCAATCAGCGAAGAGTTTGTCAAAAAGATCCACGGTTTTGTTTTGCGCGGTGACTCCGAAGCAGGACGGTACAGGGCAATACAGAACCATGTCGGCAGTTTATCAAGGGTCGTCTATACGCCTTGTCCGCCGAAAGAAGTTCCGCAGCAAATGAAGGCATATCAGGAAGAGGTCGAGGCTGATCTCCGCGAACTTTTGCAAGAAAAGGAGAAGGGTGGATTCGACTGGATGAAACTTTTGCACATGCTCTCAAAGCATCACATTTGTTTTGAGAACATACATCCATTCATCGACGGGAACGGACGGACAGGAAGGCTGTTGCTTTCCTATGAGATGATCGTTTTGGGGCTACTGCCGATCGACATCCGCTATGAAGAGCAGGAGAGGTATTATGCTGCCATCCAGCATTACCGCGATAAGGAGCAATACAGTACACGACCCGAGAGCAAAACCGAAAAACTTGCGAAACTCATTGCGGAATGCGAACTGCAGAGCATGAGAACATGGCTTGCGATGTTTGCATGAACCGTGCTTGAAGGATGCGCACAAGAGACCGTTAAAACTGAACTTGTAAGACCCTGCGCCTGAACTAAGGAGCAGGGTTTTTCTTATGCTGTCAAATGGAGTAGATATTTTCGGCTGCAAACATCCTCGTTAGAATACAGCGAGGGCATTTCTATTATGATTCTCTGAAAATTTAAGGCTAAATGATTGACAATATGGATATAATATGGTATATTATATGTATAACAGAACATAACAAGGAGGCAGAACTTATGGCTGTGGCAAAAATTAACGTCAATACCGATGAAGCAACGAAGAAGGCGGCAGAATCTCTTTTCAGTGAATTGGGGTTGAACATGACAACTGCAATCAATATCTTCTTGAAGAAGGCTTTGCAGTACAGAGGCATCCCTTTTGATGTGTGTGTTGAAATCCCGAATGACGTCACCCGCGCCGCGCTCGAAGAGGGGGACCGCATTTTGGCTGACCGCTCCCGCAAGCGGTATGCAAGCGTTTCGGATTTGAGGAAGGCATTGGAAGAATGAGATATGAAATCGATGTCACCAACCAGTTCAAAAAGGATTTGAAACTGGCTCGGAAGCAAGGAAAAAGCGAAGACAGATTGTGGAAAGTTGTGGAGATGCTCGCCAATGATAAAGAGCTTGATCCGAAGTACAAGGACCATAGTCTGACAGGCAACTATGTCGGTTATCGGGAGTGCCATGTGTTACCCGATTGGCTGCTCGTGTATAAGAAAGAGGCAAACGTCTTGGTGTTGCTCTTATACAGACTCGGCTCTCATTCGGAACTCTTTTGACGCGAAGAAGACGGACCCATGCTATGCAAGTTATATCGTGGGTCTTTTTATGCCCAAAATCATGGGTATGAAGGAGCAAATTTGTGCGTTTGTGCACTCATGGAAGCCCCACAGCACGGTTGGTCAAACCGGCAGTGGGGCTTTTATGTTGGGGCTACTAAATTCCAACAGAAGACATAATCTATTTTCTTACAGTAAAAAGGAGATAAAGATGGACAGAAAAAATTATCAAAAGAAATGTAGAGCACTCTTCAAAAAAGCGCATGAACTTGGGGTGGAATTGATTTTTCACCCCGAGGATTTTGATTGCAATCGGCTCGACTGTCTTTGGTACGGCGGGTGGCTTGCAACGATCAAGGTGTCCGAAACATTGGCTGTCGAGCTGAGCATCCATGGTGATGTACGGGCGACTCTTAACGATCGGCACGGGAATCCGCAGGCAGAAGTCACGGACAAAGGGAACACGGGCCGTTTCAGTAAACAGATGCGTTCCTATCTGAACACCGATCGGCAATTAAGGAATGCAATCAGAAAAGGCAGGCTTTTACTGCAAAACAACAACTGGATCGAATACGATGGGACCGTCAAGCGAAACGACATTCCCGATGCCGAAGCCGAGTATATCGACTTAGGAGTCATTTGTGACAATCTCCTGGGTGATAACATCCTTCTCGCCATCGGGCAGGCATTGGATTCTTTGGAGGACATCAAAACACAGATCACGGAGGTTGCTGAAATTGACTACGGGATCGCAGGAGGGTTGAAATGAGTTATCAATCCTGGCATGTATATGGTTACGGGGTCATGCTCTCTGACTTCACAACATCTCTATGGCGGCGGTCATAGATCTGGTGCAACAGGCACCGCATTTTGCTGTGGGCTTTAATGAATGGCGGAGCGAATGCGAATTGGAAGACCTTACGCTGGATGACCTTGAAGAGTTTGACCAAAACTTCTGCTTGGGATTGGCGACGATCTTGAAGGAGGTTATCGAGGAATGTGAGGGGATAGTGCTTACCGCATGTAGCGATTTCGATGGCAACAAGTATCTGCTCTACACCCAAGAATATCCGTGGCGGATGTCTGAGGCGGAGAAAGAGCTACAAGATAATGATATCCGGTCGCTATTCGTAAAATATCTGTCAAAGATTACCGATGAAACGGTCGACGTGGACTACTATGGACCTGAAAACGGGGGATGAGTAACTTCTGCAGAAGAATGGCAGTTCAGGAATTGCCACGGCAATCAATAGAGGGCTGCCAGACATAACGAAAATTTAATTCAAATCAAAGGAGAAAAACATAATGGAAAACAACCAAGAGCAGGCTATTACAAATTCCGATGGCTATTATTCGTTTTTGAATAATTGTTTCAATGCAAATATCTCTTATAGGGGATACAAGTTCCATAATGCAGAGGCGGCATTTCAAGCAATGAAATGTCCCGAGCGGATAGAGGATTTTACCAAAATCTGCGGGCGCTCTGCCAGATTGCTCGGGCATCTCATTCCGGTACGCAAAGATTGGGAGCAGATGAAAGAGCAGGTTATGTATGAGGTGTGTCTTGCTAAATTTACGCAAAACAGGCATCTGACTGAAGCATTATTGGCGACCGGGACTCGAATGCTCGCCGCGGAAAATTTCTGGAATGATACCGAATGGGGGATATGTTGCGGAGAAGGGCAGAATAAATTCGGCAAGATACTCATGCGGATCAGGGAAGAACTTCGGGGTGCGAGCCTTCAAAAAGTAAAAGCGCATATCCAAAGTCTGAATGGCGATATGGCGGAAGTGATGATTCTCAAGGAGCTTGGGCATAACGAGTTCATCGTTGTCTACAATGGCGTGAAATGTCACGCCATTTTTAATTGTTACGTCTTTGAGTACTACACGGATGATGTATATGCAGTCATCAAAGGAGATCAATAAAAATGACCAATCAATATCCCGATAACCCGGATTATGCTCTGTCACCCAAAGAACGTATTTCGGTAGTGAAGGCATACTACATGAGCGTGACTTCCGATCCCGTAAAGCGAATAGAGATGTACTCGATAGATTCCCGCGCCCGCACATATTTGATTGGGGAAGACTACTGGCTTCTGTACGGAGTTCTGCTGGAATTTTGGGGCGAGGAGGAAACATCGCAGGGCGGAAGAAAGATAACAACAAAAGAGCTTTTGAAAGGTGTATTCTCTGTTATCACCTACTGCAAACAACAGCGGGGATGTCAAAACTGTATTCTTCGCGGTTTTGCTCACAACGGTCAATGGGACTGCCAGATGTATGCTTTTGATTTTCGCGATGTCGTTGACAACATCAAGGCGAAGAAGAAAAATCACGGATATCTATAAGCAAATTCTTTCTCCGGAAAAGATGGGGATTGATGCAGGCTACATGAGGGGGGGAGAACTTCTCCCCCGCAAGTACTATGTGACAGGATGAAATCACATTCGACAAAAACTCTTATGTGTTACTACTGGAGATACTGAAGAAGGCCCTTGCTTCAGAAGAAGATGAGAGCAAAAAGCACTTTGAAAGCCAATATCAATTCTTTGGATAAAGAAATAAGGCTTTAAGATTTACTGTGGGGCATGAAGTTGAAAAAACGATGTGCGAAATTGTGTCGCTTCCATCTCTTGATGAAAGCAAAAACGCTGATTTT
>CANPWF010000001.1 GCA_947581885.1 uncultured Clostridia bacterium | reverse complement strand
GGGGTACTTCGTGACCAACGTCAACGGGTTCACGGCGCGCGAGGCGCAGAAGCACAACCGCAAACTGCGCCACGATATCGCGGATAAGATCATCGACCTCACCGCCTCGGTGGAGGGCGTGGGCTGGTACGATTCCGAAGTCGTGGGCAGGCTCGCCATCGCCGTCAAGACGGGCAACGAGGAGGGCATCAAAAATACGCTCACCGAACTCTACAAGGGCTCCGTGAAGAAGTCGGCAAAGGACCTCATCTTCAAGAGCTCGCTCCGCTCGGCGACGTATTCCGCCATCTCGCAGACGGCAAAGGTGGATACCGTGCTCGTCGCGTTCATCAACGTGCAACTCGTGAAGGACCTTGTGTTCCTCTACGGCTTCCGCCCGTCGGATGCGCGCCTCGCCAAAATTTTCGCGCGGGTGCTGCAAAATTCCCTCGTCGCCTACGGGCTAGGCGGCATGAACATCGGGCAGACGGTGGTGCAGACGATGGGCTCGGCCGTCAAGGGCATTCCCATCTTGGGCTCGGCGATCGCCGCCGTCGTGGATTCCTCCGTGCAGGGGCTCGCCAACGGCACGCTGACGACGGTCATCGGCTATCAGACGATTAAGTATCTTAACACCGAATACCGCCTGCAAAATATTTTGGACGGCGTGGACGTCTCCGAAACGCCCGTCGAACTCGAGGAGGCGTGCTCCGAACTCGAAACCCAACTCAAAAAGAAAAAGAAACTCGCGGAAGCAGTGTAAAACCGATTTCGGCGCCGCCCTCGGTGAAATTCCCGAGGGCGGCATTTTCCCCTTGTGTCCGTTTCGGGGCAAAAACGGGGCGAAAATACGGGCAAAAATTCGGACGATTTGAGGAGAAAACGGGGCGAAAGTTCGGACGTTTTATGGGGGGAAACAGAACCAAATTCGGGCGACTTGAAGGGAAAAACGGGACGAAAATCAAGGCATCTAATTTTGAATTTTTTTCCCTGAAAGCCCTTTGCCCCCACCGCACACAAGCGGCGCGGCGCGCCGCTTGTGTGCGGTGGGGGCAAAGGGCTTTTTTGTTGGCCGCCGCCGCTCGTTGCATCCGCTCTCCTCTTTCCATAGTTATTGTACCGCAAAATTTTTTGCTGTTTGGCGATGTATGCCAAACTTTTTTGATTTTTTTCAAAATTTTTTTGGGAAAGATACGCTCACGCGTCGCCGCGGCTTTTTGAGCCGCGGCGACGCGCTCGGTATGAGGAGAGGGAGCAGGTCGTAAGGACAGAGCGCAAAGCGGGCGGACGCAGGGCTCGGTATGAGGACAGAGAAGAGGCGCGGCGCAGGTCCTGTATGAGGGTCCACCCCTTGCGTCCCTGAGGAGGGGCGCGTGTTATCATATGAAGTGCAACGGGTGTAGGTGGGGATAAAAAAAGGGACAATGTAAGAAAACTCTTGTATAATGTAAGTGACCAAACAAACATTAGGGAGAGCAACTACATTGTCTTACACACATTATACACTAGAAGAAAGAAAATATCTACAAGAATTGCTGGCAGAAGGATATAGTTTTAGAAAAATTGCGGAATATTTGGGGCGCAGTCCTTCATCAGTGAGCCGTGAAGTCAGGAGGAACCGCTCCAAGAAGCCGAAGTGGGGCGTATCGGATAATCCATACTGCTATCATTCATGGCGGGCGCAAACACTTTCCATTGTGCGGAGGAAGTCGAGCAAACATTACCGCTTAAAAGCACATACGGATGAGTGGAATTACATAATATGGGGATTTACTCAATTCTGGACACCGGAAGAGATAACAAACAGATGGAGAGAAGAAAACCCGTCACGAAAGATCTTCGGCGTTTCTACGATATACAGAGCAATCAAGAGAGGAGACTTCCCCAATATAAGCCGGAGGACCCACTTGAGAAGAAGAGGCAAGCAGATCCAGCGCGGAAATAATGAGTATTACACGATAAAACCGGACAGGATCATCCCGGAATGGCCCGATATGATAAAGAACCGTTTAAGGATAGGCGATTGGGAAGGAGACACGGTATTGGGGAAACCGGGATGCGGGGTAATTGTTTCGCAAGTAGACAGGAACAGCAGGTATTTACTGGCAAGGATCTGTTATACGAAGAAGTCCGAAGATATCAAAGAGGCGGTCATAGCAATGTTCGAGGGAAAACCGGTAAAGAGCATAAGTTTTGATAACGGTTCGGAGTTCTCCAAGTTCAGAGAGATAGAGAAAGCATTGCATGCACCGGTCTATTTCGCCGAGCCGCATAAACCTTGGCAACGGGGAACGAACGAAAATACAAACGGCATCCTGAGGTTCTTTTTCCCCAAAGGCTGCGATTTCCTTAAAGTCACGCAACAAGAATTGGACTATGTTGTTTCCCTCATAAATAACCGCCCCAGAAAATGTCTCGGCTGGAAAACTCCCGCCGAAGTTTTCTCCCAATATTCCGTTGCACTTACTTGACAATCTGCCGGGGCAGTTGAAGACCCCCGAGAAGTGGGGGCAAGAATAAGGAAGATTCCCCAAAGGGGCGAGCAAGGGAAGAAGAGAAAAGCGGGAGGGCGAATGCCCTCCCGCTTTTCTCTTTCGGCGTTATTCCTCCGCCTCTTCCACGATCTCCGTGATCTCGATTTTCTTGCCCGTTTCGTCCGTGATCTTGATCGAGAGCCGTCTGCCCGTCGAGGTCGTCACGGTGAACGTTTGGCTTTCTGCATCGTACTCACACTCCGTGACGGTGTAATCCTGCGAGTAGTAGACGTGGACGATCTTCTTCTCCGCGCCGTCCGTGAGCACTTCCGCATACGAACCGCCGTCGGTATAATAGACCGTTGCGTCCATCTCGCGGACCGCGACGCTCTTCAAAAGTTTCACTTCGTCCCCCGCGATGGATCCGCTGTCCTCCTCGGTGAACTTGAGTTCGTAGTACTTCGCCGCGGTGATCTTCTCCTCTTTGCGCGTATACACCACATAATACAGTGCATCTCCGACTGTGAGCAGATGGTCGTACGCGGCGATCGTCTCCTCTGCTCCCTTTTGCAGTTTCACCGAATAGTAGTCGCCCGCCCGATATCTGTTGGTGTCGCCGTAGAGGACGCGCTCCGCCGTGACGGTGTACTGCGGCTCGGCCTCCGACGTTTGAAGCGTCTCCACGCGCGTATACGCGAGAACGGTGTACCCCCACATCTCATAGCCGATCTGCAAGAACATATCGCTGGGTTCCAAGGTGAAATACAGGCGGTATTTGTACGTAGCGGCGGGCTCTTCGGCGGGGGCCTCTTCTTCGGAAGCCGCTTTCTTTTCCGGCAACTCGACGGTGTAAATGCCCGTCTCTTCGTCATATTCGTAGGGTTGCTTCTCCAACTCGTACCCGTACAAAGCGGAACCCTGCCCGAACGCCGACGTAATATACTGTTTGTCGCCCTCGCCGGGGGTACCATCCTCGTTGAACTCCGTGACGAGGGTGATCGTGCCGAACGAATCGGTCATCGGATAGCCGAGCAAAAGCAGCATCATGAGGTACACGTCAAGATACATATTCGACTGATAGGTCCGAATGCTCCGCAACTGTGTGATTTTGTACGTAGCGTGTTCCGCACCCTGATAGTACAGTTCGAGATCAAAGCGGAGGTTGCCGTTTGTGAGATACCATTCGGTAGTCGTTGCCTCGTCTGTATCTCCGTTTTTGACGACGGCGCGGTGGATAGTGCCCGTATAGTCCTTCCCGTTGATGATGATCGTCGCCCTCACGGAAAACGAATCGCCGCCCGTGGGTGCAAACACGAGGTCTTCGAGCGAATAGAGGGTTTCATCCTTCTCGCTCACGCTGACGGGATATTTGAAGTGCGTGTCGTCGTATTTATCGTCCTCCGCGCGCTTAAAGGTAATGGCGTAGCCGTCTGCGCTGTAATACTTCTCTTGACCGAAGCTTTCTGTGACAATGCCGCTGAGGTCCAACTCATCCTCTAACTTGCCGATCTCATTTTTAAGGAACCCGTATTTGTTTGCGCCCTCTTCGCCGAAGGCACGGCGGTAAATGGTGACATTCCCCTCGTCGTCCATTTCGTAGTAATATCTCGTCGTGCCGTTGAACTGCATGAAGCCGTATTCCGTGAAGAGGAGCGCATCGAGGTTTTGGGTATAGTAGCCCTGCGCGGTGTATTCCCGCATGACGATCTCGCCGACCATTCCGTCGCCGCTGTACTGATAGATGCACGCATCAGTGCCCGCACTGTTCGCATAGTAAACGAGGTCATCCGTGAGCACGGTGTACGTTCCGCGCTCCGCGCCGCCGTACTGCCCGAAACGCACCGCGTTGCCGAAGCCGTCGAGCATGAGCACGGTCCATTCCGTGCGGTCCACATAGACGTTGCGCGCATTGGAGAATTCCACAAGGAAGGCGTTGTATCTCTGATTGTTTTGTATGACTTCCCCGAGGGCTCCCGTATACGTCGTATTGATGCCCGCGACCTCCGTTTCCAACGTGAGATCCAGCGTATAGACGCCGTTCTTCTCGCTGTACGAACCGTTTGCAACGACAATTTCGTCCTTCTCCAACGTGGCTTTCTCGTGCCCGTCAAGGCGCAACAGATACCCGTTGTTGGCATAGTTGACGATGAACATATATGCGCCGTATTCCGAGCCGCGAACCACGTAATTCCGATCCGTGATATCAAAATAGTAGGGGTCGCTCCCGACCATCACGCAGACGATCCTCTTGTCGGCGTCCACGATGGAATAGACGCCCACGAGGGGTTCATCTTCGCCTTCCACGGTGAAGGTGCCGCGGAAGCCGAAGCCGTCGAGCGTGAGCGTGCCCGTGCCGCCCGTCTCCGTATAGGTCCCGTTGTAGTCCGTCGTCTCGCGGGTGAAGTAGGTGTAAGAGCCCGAAGTGAGGAGCACGAAGCGGAATTCTTGCGTATCGCCCTCCTCGGCCGGCGTGAACTTGTAGACGGTGCCCTCGACGCCCTCGATATCGTCCTGTTCCTCAATCGTTCCCGCAACGCGCTTCGGATCGCTCTCCGACTGCTGTGTGACGAGGGTCGCGCCGCCCTTGCCGTTAAACTCGAACGTGACGTTACTGTTCGACGTGCCGTCGGCATTGCGCTCCCGCGCGCTGCCGAGCAGTTGGTTGAGATGGGTGAAAGTCTTTGTGCCGCCATCGTTGAGTTCGACATAGAAGCGCGAGGTGTTTTCCGTGAGCCCGATGTTGACCGTCGTGACACCGTTAGACGTCGAATACGAACCGACTTTCCAATCTTCCGTGTCAATCTTCAAAATGGCAAATCCGCCCACGAGCGAAAGTGTCGCATTCACAGTTTCACTGCCACGCGTCACTCGGCCCGTATATGTCGTCGTGAGGTCATCCGCGGCTTCATCGCTCGTGCGCTTGATGCTCTGCCAATAGGAGACATGATAGAGCGCCGTATTCGTGCGCGTGGTGTTCACGCCGAATACGATGACAGCGAGATTGTGAAGATCGATGGGCGTCTCCAAAATGTCCTCGGGGTACGTCTCCCAATGGTCGATGGTGAGGGCATACGTTTGATGATTGGCGTTGTACGTGTACAGACCCGCCGCGACCTTGTGGAATGCGTGTTGCGAAGATGTACCCGAAGCGCCGTAGACAGACGCCCTGCCCTCCGCCGTCTCGTTGATCACGATGATGGGGGTAAAGTTGATGTATCTGCCGTCCGTATGGTAATATTCGGCATACCCGTCCGGCTTTCTCTCATAGGTGTACGTCGTAACGATATCTTCGCCTTCCCCCGACGTTTCGGACTTGACAAGGAACACGTAGTGATCGTTGTTGATCGCAACGGTCACGATATTTCCGCCGAACACCGAGGCGGTGTAGGAATACGTCCCGGTGACGGTTGCCTTGCCCTTCGGCCTGTAAATTGCCTCGGAGACGCCATCGAGTTTAAGCGTTCCGTCCTCAGAGGTATATGTGACATCCATATCCTCATCATAGGGAATGTAGCAACAGATGTTACTGACCATTACAAACTTGCACACGCCGTAGACTCTGCCGCTGGTGTTATAGAGGGTGAGCGCTTCTTCCGTGCGTGTATAGTAATAGTTTGTCGTCTCGTCATCGCCGAGGTTCATGACCGCTATGCCGTAGCCATCGAGGTCAATGGATAAAAGATTGCTGATGAGATAGGTGACAACATTGGTACCGCCCTGCTCGGCGACGAGCGCACGCTGCAAGATCGGCATTTCGTACTCTTCCTCGTTGCGGAACTGGAAGAGCGTGCGCGTTGCGCCATCTACCGTCGATTGCAAGAGGCGCAACACAAGCATTTGTCCTCTCAATTCACCGGTCGTGAATGTAACGTGATAATTATTCGCTGCATCAATCGTATATGTTCCGTCCGACGAGCTCCCCCCATTATTATAGGTAAGACCATCATACGCATCAAAAGTGATTTGGCGGGTACTGTCAACGCCGTCCGAGAACGAATAGTAGTCGGCGGTCATTGTGTCTCTAGAAGTGAGTGCGTAGATAAAAGTATGGTCGTCCTTTAACCGGCCCTCCAAAGATTTCCGTCCATTAGAGAAATATGCAGAGTGGGTCAACGGCGTGTATTCGCCCTCGAAGTATTTTCCGTAGCGTTCGAGATAGCAAACCGTATCGTCCTCATGGAACAGATAAATTCGGTCCACGCCACGCATCATGTCGGTGTAGCCCTTGCTCCAAAGGGCGGTAAAGGAGGTGTATTCCCCGACCTCCACCGTTTCGGAAAACTCGGCGTCGCCTCCATCGACGTTGACAAGCAAACTCTTGATGTAGTCGCTCTCGATGACGTCCGTGTTGCCTTCGGCGTCCATCGCCGACCAAGCATACAGGAAATAGCCGTCTGCCGCAAACTCCGCAACCGGAAGTTCCATTTCACAGCCGTACCTGATCTGCCGTTGAATGGGTGTGCCCGCTTGCCCGTCGGGATAGTTGGGGGCAATCGTCACTTCCACGAGCTTCCTGTCGTAATACAGGCGGAACACGTTATCCGACGGGGTTTCCGTCAAAACTTTGGAAGTGATCGCCGGAGCGGCGCCGTCCGCAGGCTGTGTGGCGGCAAGATCAAAGCCCCTTACCGCAACATTGGGCGTGTACGGCGTAGAAGTGATATACTCGTAGCCAACATAGTCCTTTTCTTCCTTCGTGTACCCTTCCAAATCGGTGTCCTGTTTGTAGATCTCCACCTTATAGCCCACTTTATAGTGCGCGGTGAGGGTCACGTCCGCCGTTTGCATCTGCGTGGCGCGGGAGAGTTCTGTGCCGCCCAAATACCATGCGCCAAACTGCCAACCCTCTTTGGTTGGTACGAGGTCCTTAACGGCGTCGTAGATCGCATCGCCGGTCTTTGCATAGAGTTTCCCAGTCGTGAGCGTGCCGCCGTCGAGTTCGAGTTTGATCTCGTAGAGTTGTTCCCACTTTGCATAGTATTTTGTGGGATTTTCCGCGACGACCTCGGTTACGGCCGTCCCGGAAAATTCCGCATTGTCGTACCAGCCCTCGAAACCGTAGCCCTCCCTCTGCGGAGTCGGCAACGTGTACGTTTCGCCCTTGTCGACATAGACCGTCTCGATGGGCGAACCGCCGTTTGTTTCGAAAGAAAATTCGATCTTGTCCCCCTCACCGCAGGCGGCGAGCACGAGACAGAGCGCGCACAGCGCCATCAGGATACAAGTCAACAATCTTTTTCCGATTCGCTTCATAATCAACACTCCTCATTGATAACTCATTTATTCTTGCGAGGGCGCTCCGCCCTCGGGCGTTTCCGTATGATAACGGTAGACGGCATACAGCGTGATGCCATTCGGCGCTGACGCAAGGTCGCCCGCGGCGTAATCGGGCTCGCCGCCGGGGCTCGTGGACCAACCCACAAAATCAAAGCCCGCGCGCGAGGGAGCCGTCAGTCCGCCGAACGCCGTGCCGTAGCGGATATTGCCTACCGTCACGGAAAACACGTAGGTGCCGTCGTCTGAGAGCGTGCACCCGTTTATCTCGGGGCGGAAGGAGGAATTCCAGCCCTCTCCGGGGAGTTCTACCCCGTCCGCCACGTAGAACGTAAGACGAGAACAGAGGTAAAACGCATTGGAGCCGATCGAGGAAGGGGCGCCGCGGAAGATGACACTCCCGAGGTTCACGCACTCGGCAAACGCATACTTCCCGATCTCCTTTACGCTCGCGGGAATCGTCACGTTCCCGACCACACCGGAATTGCGCCCGAAGGCGTAGTCGCCGATGCGCTCCACCCCGTTGCCGAGGTCGATGATCAAGTTCTGAGAGGCGTCGTAAAATGCCGCTTGACCGATTTCTTTCACACTGTCAGGAATATGCACCGCCGCAACAGACGTCATGCGGAATGCGTCCTTTCCGATCTTCTCTATCCCGTTTTCCAACGTGAGGACAGAAACCGCGCTCTTGGCAAAGGCGGCTTCGCCGATCTCCTTCACCGTGCCGGGGATCGTCACCTCTTTCAACATTGTACATCCGTAGAACGCGCGCGTCCCGAGAGATTCAAGCATCGATCCAAACCTGACGCCTCTTAACCCTTCGCACCCGTAAAACGCACGCTCTCCAATCTTGCGCACGCGACACGCCGATAGATCGAGCCCCTCGAAATCAAACCCCGAAAGCAAAACTCGAAGTAGACCGGAACAATTATAGAACGAATATGCCCCGATCTCAGTAAGCCTCGTGGGAAGTGAGACGCGCCATAGCGCCGCGCATCCGTAAAACGTATATGAACCGATTTTTTCAAGATCTCTGTTTAAACTGATTGCGGAAAGCGCCGCGCATCCGTAAAACGCCCCTACGCCGACATATCGCGCCAACTGCACGTTTGAAACTGTTCTCAGCGTGCTTGCATTATAGAAAGCATAATCCGAAATGCCCTCCACCGCATTGTTGCCCTCTCTCAAAGTGATCTCTGTGGGCGCTCCTTTATACCCCACGACCCAATTTCCGGCGTAGACCGCATCGTTATCATTTGCCGAAGTCCACAGCATCGTATCGCGAAACGCATAGGTCCCGATCCGCGTGACCGATTCGGGCACCAAATAATGTGGTGCATTGCGGTTATTGTTCAACAATGTGCAGAGATAGAAAGCGTACTGACCGATTTCAAGCAAACCTTCGCTGAATTGCACACCGCTGAGCACTCCGCAACCGGCAAACGCATAGGCGCCGATCTTCCGCAGTCCGCCGTTCAATGCGTGCAGACGGCTCAACGACGGTGAGTTGTAAAATGCATATTGGCCGATATATTTCACCGAGGAGGGCAGATTGATCCGCTCTAATTGTGGCGCACCGGAATATTGGGATATTCCTGTGTCGCTTGACGTAATGAGACGGATAAATGCGCGATCGGCGATCCCTACTGTGTTAGGGCGCAAAACGGTGTCGTCAACAGTCTGACATGTCAAATAAAGCGTAGGGGATATGGAGAGCAACCAATGGTCGGCATATACCATATCGTTCCCCTCCTGCGATTTTTCAAGCGCCGTCTCCGTAAACGCTCCGAAGCCGACGGATTCTACGCTCGCGGGAATCTCGATATTGTCAAACTGTTCGGAGTATGAAAAGCACCCCTCCCCGATGGAAGCCGTCCCCTCGGGAAGTTCCACCGTTTCAAGCGCGTCACAGTTGGAAAACGCATATATACCCAACGAAAGGGAGTTCCCCTCCGCAAGTTGTGCCGGAAAGACGACGGAGCGCAAGGCATCGCACCCATAAAATGCGCGCCCTTTGATCGTCCGGATGCCTGCACCGAACGTGACTTCGGCAAGCGCGTCGTTCTCGTTGAACGAGTATTCGCCGATAGTGGCGACGGAATCAGGAAGTCGGAGCTGCGCGAGACCAGAACAATTCGTAAATGCGGATTCGCCGATCGAGGTGATTTTATCGCCGAGCGCCAGCGTCTGCAACGACTTGCAATAGGCAAACGCATACTCGGGGATCGTCGTCAGCGAGGCGGAGAGCGTCATCGATTCGAGCGCGCCGCAGTTTTGGAAGGCGGACTTGCCGATGGAGACAACGGAATCGCTCATCGTCACCTTTGTGAGGCCCGTGCAGTTGTAAAATGCGCTGTCTCCGATAGTCCTGACGTTTTTGCCGAACGTCACACTTGTCACGCGTCCCCCTGCAGAACGGAACGCCGCGTCGGCGATGGCGGTGACGGGTCTCCCGCGATAGGTGTCCTCGATCACGACGTCGCCCTCGGCTTTCCCCACCTTGATGACGGCGTATTCCATATCGCTGTTGATGAGCGAATAGATGAGCCCCGACTCATATTCTCTGTGGAAATCAAACTTTTCCGTCCACTCGGAGAACTCGTTGTTCCCCTGCCCGCCCACCGAGCGCAGACGAACGGAATAATCGCCCTCGGAGAGTGCGGAGAGGTCGTAACTCGCGCGGCGGCTCGGATCGACATTCGTCTGTCCGCTTGCGACGTCGGTGATCTCCACCTCATAGGAACGCGCGTTCTTCATCTCGTCCCAGGAAAGCATATATTCTTCGCTCAAATCGATCCCCGTGGGGGCTTCGAGTTCCGTCCCGCCGCAGGCGGCGAGCGGAAGCGACAGACACAAGGCGAGGATCAAACAGAACAATCTCTTTCCGATCTTCATTTCTTACCTGCCTTTTTTTCTTTATGCTCGCGCACGATCTCGTGCAACCATTTGAATTTGAATTTTCTGACGGCGATATCGAGGAGGAAGAACGCCATCGCAAGGCCGATGAACAGCCATCTCGGGTCGAACACCCTCCCAAGCGACGTAACGAATGTGGAGAAGATCTCCCAGAATTCGTCCGCTTTCACGACGGTGCCGTTCCCGCGCTCCGCGAGTTCCGCCATCAACTTTTCGGGCGCATCGTCCTCCGCCGCCGAATAGTTGAATTCTTCGGAATAGGAAAACGCCTTGTAGATTGCCACCGTCTCCAACACCGTGCCGTCCGCGGAGCACAGATCGACGGAGATTTGATATACGCCGCTCTTTTTGACGACGAAATTGGCACGGGAATAATTGTTCTCCGCGCCGAGCGCCGTCGTCACATATACGTCGCCGCCCTGCGTTTCGGAAAGTGCGTTGAGAGAATAGGAGACCTCTCCCGCATCCGTCTGCATGACGATCTTCCCGTTGAGATACTCCCCGCCCTGCAACGACGAATAGACGCTCAAACGGTTCATATAATTATCCTCTTTCAAGTCGAGGCGAACGCTTCCCGGGCGGATATCATCCACCGGCATCAGGTTGGCGACCACATTCCGCAAAAACCGCTTCCCGCTGTCGTTTGCCATGAAGTCGGCGGACCAGTCGCTGTAGACGTCGCACATGAAACTGCCGACCATGCCTTCACCGAACTTCCACTGCGCATAGATGGGCACCTCGTACTCGCCGACGAGCACGACATCGGCTCGCGAGCGTGCCTTTACACCAAAGAATCCGCCGAGAGGTGCATCCACCGTGTTTCGGTCTCCGATATCAGTCCCCTTTGTTGCCACCCCGCTAAAGAGTGGTGACTCCTTGAATTCAGCGGGGATCGTCGGGTCAAAATCGACATATTGAACATCTTTGATCTCGGGTGCTTTTACGTCGTCTCTCATTTTCTCAAGGAGCTGGCTGTCTTGCGCAAAATACAGTCTTCCGTTTCCGTGGTCCTTATCCACGAGTTTGCTCATCTTTGTCGCGTCGCCCGATCCTTCTGTGCCAATCAAGACAACGGAAAGTGTGATCCCATGGTTTTTATTTGCATTTGCCGCATTTTCAAGGTAAGCCGCTTCGTCATCTTGGGAAGGTTGGCCGTCCGTAACGAGAATGATGTGCCGTTTATCCACGGTTTTGAGATTGGCAAGCCGCTGTGCAGCACGGTCGATCGCCGTAGAGTAGATTGTGCTCTGTCCCTTTCCGACACCGAGAATCGCTGATTCAATGCGTTGTTCCTGCGTACAAGACGTAAGATCGAGCACCATGCCGTAATCCGTGTCCATCGTCATAATACCGATGTAGTCGCGCTCGGTAAGCGCTCTATAACATTCGATCGCGCCTTGCTTCGCCCATTCGAGCTTGCTCCTTCCCTGCGCGCCCGAGGTCAACATACTGCCCGAAATATCGATGACGATAAACACGCCCACCGGCGGCGTATAGTCGATCGCCTGCACGGGCAACATCTGTTGGTACAGCGTATTGTTCATATCCGCGCGGTTATAGGCGTGCGCGGTCTCGCCGTCCGTCTCCATGCCTCCCGTCGTAAAGACGCCGCCCCCATACGTGTTGACATAATCGTACAGCATGACGTCCAACCCCTTCTCTTTGAGGTCGCGGCTGGCGATATTATTGAGAATAACTTGGTCGTACACCCGCAATCCGTCTACGTCGGTGGGGATATCCGTCGAATTTTTGAGGTTTACGACGTCGATCTTGTAATTCACCTCATCCTCTTCCAGAAGTTGGACGAGCCGCTCGGACTCATCCGCCTGTTCCAAAATGAGCAACTTGTTGTGGACTTGGATCCAGCGGTATGCATAGTACTCGTTGTTGATCTGCAATTTCTCGTTTTGGTAACGGACGCGCGCGAACAGTTCATGCAAGCCCTGTTCGCCGAACGCATGGTTGAACCGCACCGTCTGCGTCCCGGGGGACAATTCCACGGTCTGCGAACCGCTCTCCCCTACCGACGAACCGTTATCGAACAGTTCGATCTCCGCCTCCGCGATGTTTTCGCGGCTCTCGATGATCACGTCAATGGGACAATTCTCCCCCGTCCTGACGTTGTAGTCGGGAAGTCCGATTCCAGCGATCTGCACGACCTCATCAGAATAATCGCTCGGGAAATACACCGTATCCACGGTGACGCCCTGTGCGGCAATGGAGCGGATGACGGAAATCGCCTCTTCGTCCGTCTGTTTGCCGTCGGAAACAAGCACGATCTTACCCGTCTCGGGGTGCTCGAAGAGGCCCTGCGCGTATCGCAGGGCGGCGGCGATGTCCGTCGCGCTCGTATCGGGAAGTTCTGCATCCAAATACAATTCGTATGCTTCGTCCGCATCATAGGTCAGCGGGACCGCCGTCTCCTGCGTGAAGCCGAATGTCACGACGGCTACGCGACAGCTTTCGTACCCGCTCTCCTGCAAGACCGCCCGTACAAAACTCTCTTTCTCTGCCTTATTCTCCTCCGTCGTGTCCGAAACATCCACCAAAAGGATGAGTTCGTTCTCGGCGTTCCCCACATCGTAGTGGAAGGTGATCCCCGAGATGGTCAGAATGCACAGCACCATGACGAGCGAATGCAAAATGACGGAGACGACACGGTTTCTGTTCTTTCTGAACTTCTTGTTGAGGCGCAGATACAAAAACACGGTGAGTGCCGCAGCGGGGATCAGAAGGAGCAACAGCCACGGATAGGTAAATTGGATGGAAAAATTACGCATGATCTCTACCTACCCTCCCTCGAATGCAAGATCCACTCCAAGACGAGGAGCGCCACGAGCGCGGCGGCGAGATAGACGAGCAGATCGTCATAAGAGGAGCCGCCGTAATCCTCCTTATACGGATCCTCCAACGTATCTTCCACCGCCCACAGGTTGCTTTCCGCCCTCGGCGCACGCACGAAAATGCTGACGTTAACGGGCTCTTTGTCGGTAAAATACAGTTCCTGCCGCAGGATATAGGTGCCGGGAGTGGAAAATCTCAATGTGGCGGGAAACTCCTCGACGGGGTCCTCGGTGTCCGAATAGGTGACCCGCGGCCCCCTGGCGCTCAGCACGATGTCCTCGTTGACCTCAAACGCAGTGCCGTTTACCGTCGTAGGCAGGAAATAGTTAAAAATGTTGTACAGCAAGATGAGCCACTCTGGTTGCAACGCGATATTGGAATAGTGCACGCTGAACGGCAGAACGGCGATCTTGATATTCTCGTGGTTCTCGACGAGGAGCAACGGATCGGAGCCGACCGTGAGCAACGCCTCATAGTCGGCGTCAAAATCAAACACGGTATAGCGGCTGACCTGGATATATTCGGGGACAAGATATTGCGTCACGGGGTGCGCCGTCAGCCCGTCGCACGGGATGAGAGAACCGTTCGCCGTTGCCTTTATGTTGCGAAGCCGCAGTCCCGTTCCTGCGGGCGCGCGGTCGGGATCGGCGAGCAAGACTGCCCCGTCCACGGGAAGCACGTCGGGCGCGGTATGCTCATACACATAGAAATCGTACCCGCTCTGCGGAAATTCCTGCCCCTTGGGAACTTCGTCCACCTGCAACTGCCAGCGGCCCGCAAACAACTCTTTCAATGAGTCGAGCGCACTCGTAAAGAAGGGGTTGGGGTCGGTGCTCGCATACAGTACTTTGACGAGCTCTTTCTGCCCGTCATAAAGATAAAAATTGTTGTCCGTGCGGTAACTGTCGTCCTCATCCACAGCCACATGGATGGAACGGTAGGAATAAAACCTGTCGGATGGACCGAGGTCGCAATAAATGACGTCCTCGCTATCCGCACCGCCGCCGTCGCAGAAGATGACGGTCTTTACCGTGTCCCCGTCGCAATAGACGCTCTGGGACACGGAGACAGAACGTCCGCTCATGGCGGCATCCTGTGCATCCGCCCCCGTTACGGTGAGTTCCACGTTGAGTTCCCTGTTGTTTCCGTAATTTGCGACCTCCACCGTCACGGCATAGAAACCGTCCACGAGTTCGGATGTGACGGAGAGAATGGCTGCGTTCCACTCGCCCGTTTCGGCGACGGAGACGACAGTCACGTTTTCGGGGATATAGTTGTATTGAACATCGGTATAGAGATAAATCTTGGCCGACGGGTTCACCGCAAGCACATCCTCTGACAGGGCAAGCGCCGCATTGACGTCGCTCGACCCGTACGAACATTTCACATCACCGTTCTCGATGGCGTCGAACCCGTCATATAGAAGGCGGCTGTTTTTCTGCGTGACGCGCTGCGCCAAAAAAGTTGGCGAAGCGTCCGCCAAAATGACCGAAGCGTTGCCGCCCTTTTGCAGAGTCTCCTCGGAGAGCGTTCTTGCCTCTGCCACGGCGCGGTCGAACCGCGTCTCACCGTCCGTGCCCGCATACATGCTTGCGGACGAATCGATAATCGCAACCGTATCGAGTTCGCCCGTGTCGTTATTGTACACGATGGCAGGTTGTGCAAGAATGAGAGCCATGGCGATCAAAATGAGAAGTTGGCAAATAAATAGGATAATATTCCGCACCCTGCTGGTCGGAAGCCGTTTCCTTCTGTATTTCAAGCTCAATTTCCAGACATATGTCGTGGAAACGTGCTTTGTCTGATAATTGGGCTTGATGACGTAAATGATGATGAGTGCCAGAACACCCAGAAGCCCCAATAAGCCCAACGGTAAAAGCAATTGCATCATGACATGATCCCAGATTTCAGAAGTTCCCCGAAAAGCACGCGCTCTATGGGGGTATCCGAAGAGACGGAAATATAGCCCGCACCACGCTTGGCGGTATAGGAGCGCATTCCTTCGCGCAAATCGCGCAAAGCCTCCTGATATGCCTGTTGCATGGCGGGATTGATCCTCAAACGCATGTTCCTCGGATCCTCAAGATCCTCGGCTTCCGCGTCGACGAGGAGCACCCTGCCGTCGTAAGACGGTTCGAGCTCCTCGGGGGAGAGGACTTGCAACAAGAGGACCTGCCTCTTTTTATAGCACAAATAGTCGACCGCTTTCTTCCAATCGCTTTCGGTGAGAAAGTCGGATACGATGACGGTGAGCCCGTTGTTGTTTCCTGTATCGCGGCAACCCGCGACACACGCCGAAATATCGACATCGCCGTCGAATTCAAGTTCGCGGATGGAACTCATCGCGCGAAAAAAGGCGTTTTTTCCCACAAGCGTGCCGAACGGATTATCCGCCACATTGCCGCGCATGAGGTGAAAGGTGAGCTTATCCATATTTTGGACAGCCAAAAAGCCGAGCGCCGCCGCGGCGCCTATGGCATAGGCGCCCTTTTGCTCGTCGTTCTTTCCAACCGAAGCGGATAAGTCCAAAAATACTTGCACCTGCATCTGTCTTTCGTCCGTAAACAGGCGCAGAAAGTATTTTTCAAACCTGCTGAACAAATTCCAGTCGATGCGGCGGATATCGTCGCCGAGTTGATATTCGCGGAAATCGGCAAATTCCACAGTCTGCCCGTACGTCTTCACCAAATGCTTCCCGCCGAAATACCCCGCGAGATTGGACTTTAAATTTAATGACAGCGTTTCCAAACGGCTGAAAAACGCGTCATCGAGTTGCGTTACCTTCATTCACTTTTACGCCCGTTTATTTTCTGCCGAACAAGCCGCGTTTCTTCTTTTTCTCCGGATCCTCGGCAATCTCAGCCGCTGTTTCTTCCTGCGCCTCCGCCGGCTTTTCAGGCGCCTCCGCGTCCTTCTGTTCCTCTGCGGGCACGGCGAGCGGTTTTCCCGCTGTGGGACGCTTGTGATACTTCTTTTCCACCTCTTCGAGGATCATGGTGATCACGTCGTCCGCGGTAACGCGCTCCGCGACCGCCTCGAAATTGAGTTTCAAACGGTGGCGGAATACGGGATACACCATCTCGAACAGGTCGTAGTACGACACGTTGAACCTGCCCTTGATGAGGGCGAGCACCTTCGCCGCCGAGACAATGGCCTGTCCCGCACGGGGGCTCGCGCCGACGCGGATATACTTCTTCGCCGCCTCCGTCGCGCATTCGCCGTCGGGCCTCGTCGCCGCGACGAGGATCATCGCGTATTTCAAAACGTCCTCCGCAATGGGGATCTGGTTGGCAGTCTTGCGCATGGCGAGCAGTTGCTCCCCCGTGCACGCCCGTTCCGCGACTTCATCCATCGTCTTTTGCGTGAGGCTGACGATCTGCATGAGTTCATCCAGCGAGGGATCGGGCACGAGCAGTTTGAACATGAAACGATCCATCTGCGCTTCGGGCAGAGGATAGGTGCCGTCCTGTTCGATGGGGTTCTGCGTTGCAAGCACGAAGAACGGCTCATTGAGTCTGCGCGAGACGCCCATGACGGTGACGGTGTGCTCCTGCATGGCTTCGAGGAGCGCCGACTGCGTCTTGGGGGTGGCGCGGTTGATCTCATCGGCGAGGATGATGTTGCTGAATATGGGCCCCGGCTGGAAACTGAACTGCGAGTTGCCCTTCTCATCCTTCACGATGATGTTGGTGCCCGTCACGTCCGCCGGCATGAGGTCGGGAGTGAACTGGATGCGCGAGAAGGGCAGATCGAACACTCTGCCGAGCGTTCTCACGAGCCGCGTCTTGCCGACGCCGGGCACGCCCTCGAGGAGGACGTTGCCGCCCGCGATCATCGCAATGACTGTGCCCTGCACGACCTTTTCCTGCCCGATGACGTCCCGCGCAATCTGTTTGAAGATCTGCGTGCAAATTTCGCTGAATTGCTTGATGTCCTGTTCTGTTACCATGGTTTCTCTCTCTTTGTAAGAATTTTTGTCGCTTTAATTTCCGCCGCCGCTTTCGCCGCCTTCGGAGCCGCCCTTGCCGATGGAATCGAGGTAACCCGAAACGCCGCCCTGCAGATCCCCAGGGATATTGCTCCCGTCGCCGAGGCGTCCCATCGCGTCATTGTAGGCGTCACCGTACTCGTCGCCGTAATAGGTCTTGCCGTCATTGACCTGTTGGTTGGTATTGTCGTGGCCGCCGCTGGCGCCATTGCTTGGAGCGCCGTTTGACGGTTGAGAGGGATCGTCTTGCGGGGGCGTATCTTCCGGATCGCCGCTGGAGTCGTCGTCCGAAGGCTTTTGTTGCTGGGCCCCGTCATCCTGCAAATCGTCAGGTCCCTCGGCTACCGCAAACTTGGCGCGCACGCGGATCTTCTCCTTCACGCCCTCGTCGCAGCGGACGGGGTCGTACAGGCCGTCCGACCATCCCGTAAATACGTAGCCTTCATCGGGCACGGCAATGACAGTCGGGGCGCTTTCGCCCTTGGCCACGATGATGGCTTCCGTCACTTCGTCTCCGATGCCCTCCTCCGTCAGGAAGTAAATCTTGCCGCCCTTCTTTTCGACGGAATAACTGCACGTAAACTCATGCTCTGCTTCAAGGTAGGCGGCATACTCCACGCCGCTGGGGATGACTCCCGCCACGTAGAGCGAATCGACGGTGAGCGCACCCACCCCAAAGAGCGCGGCAACGCCCACGGTCACGCACAGCGCGACCGACGCCGCCACTTTGATGAGGGTATGGTCGGCGGTTTTGAGCGCCCGCTCGGTGTCCGCGCGTTGCATTTTTGCGAGGTAGGAATCATCCCCTTCGAGTTCCATCATCGTGATGAGGCGCTCTTCAAGGCCGATCGCGTCGATCCTGCGCGCCACTTCCTTTGCGGAGGGGCGGTACTTGAGGAAATAGAACAGGAGCGCGCTGACTGCGAACGAAAGGACGAACAGCCCGAGCGCGAGCCAGATGCCCGCACGGAAGCCCGCGATCCACGAGGCGAGTGCAGTCACGAGGAGCGCGCCGCACGCGATGATGAGCGCGGCAAGAGCCGATTTCAAAATGGCGCCGCGGACGATCCTTCGCCGGAATTTCTTCATGGTGTCCTTCATAGTATCCTCCTTTCAAAGGCGATTTTTTCAAGGTTCTTTTGAAACGCGTATGCCTCAGCGGTATTTCCGAAGAAAACCGCTGAGGTCTTACTGCTTTCGTTCAATTTTTTCCGCAATTTTGCGGAATGTTCACTTAATCCGTTACGATTTCGTTATACTCGGGGAAGTCCGTCGCGCCCGAAGCTTCCAGCGCCTGCGCAAGCGTTGCGCCGCAAGTGAAGTCGCTATGGTCGGTCTTGGCGTGCCACGTCAACCCGCGCGTGGAGAGCACCGTGTACTCATCGTCCTCGAAGTAGATATGGCGGTTCCCTTCTTCATTCGTCCAGAATATACCCGTGCCGAATTTGGCGATGCCCTTCGCGACGAACACATGAAGATTCGGCGTCTTACCGAGGAAACTCGAAGAGAATTCGGCAATGCTTCCGGGCAAATTTACGAATTTGAGCGACGCGCAATTGTAGAAGACGTTGCCGTTCACCTTTATAATGGTGTCGGGAAGTTTCACCCATTCGAGTGCGGTGCACCCATAGAACATCTTATAAGGCAATTCCGTCGTTCCTTCAGGGACCACCATATTTTTCAATTTTGCGCAGCCCTCAAAGGTGCCGTCGTTTCCGTTATGAACGATCGTGAGCGGCTTTTCTGCACTGCCGGGGAGCGTAAGCTTCTCGATGGCAGTTCCCTTGAACGCGGCCGCGCCGATGTAATCGACCGACTCTGGAAGGGCGTCCTGCGTCTCCGCGTCGCCATCCGCGACAGCGACGAAGTGCGCAAGCGATGTGCAGCCTTCAAACATCTTTTCGCCGATCGTCGTCACCTTGGACCCGAACTTCACCGTTTCAAGCGAGGTGCAGCCCGAGAATACCGATGCGGCGATGTTCACCTGGTCGACGGGCGCATTGAACGTGAGGTGGGTGAGCGAGGTATTGTTCGCGAACGCATTCTGTTCGATCGTAGTGACGGTCTCGGGAATGACGATGTCCGTGAGGCTCGCGTCCTTGAACGCCGAATCCTTGATGGTCGTCACCGAGGCGGGAATAACCACTGTGGTGATAGCCGTGGGGATCGCATCCGCGGAAGACGTCTTGCTTGTGCCTGCGAACCAATAAGAGCCGATCGTCGTAAGCCCTTCGGGGAATGTCACCTTGGTGGTACCCGTGTTGTTCTGGAACAGGTACTGGGAGGAGGTCATTGCCGCCGACGCATTGAGCGCCGTGCTGCCCCTGAACTCTACCTCTTTGACGCCGCAAATCGCATCAGGATAAGTCGACGAGTTTTGCGCAAAGGCGTACTGTGCAAGGGCTCCTTCGCCGTCCTCCACGATGACCTTATCGAATGTGCAGCCCACGAAGGCGTAGCCGTCGATCGTGACATTCCCGGGAACGGTGAGGGTCTTGCCCGTGCCGCCTATGCCCGAGAACGCAAGCGCAGCGATCTCCGTCGCATCCGCGGCGATCTCCACGGTCGTGGCGGCGGCGGGATAGCAGATGAGGATCTTCGCGTCGCCCTCGCCGCGCTGATAGAGCTCACCGTTTTCACCGACTACAAACGTTTCGTTCTCGTCCGCTACGGTAAAGCTTACAAGGTCGGTGCAGCTGTCGAACGCGGAAGCGGTGACGGTAGTAAGGCTCGCGGGGATCTTAAATGTCGTGAACGCGGTCCCTTGGAATGCGCGCTTGGCGATCGAGGTGATGTTCGCCGTCTCAGTGTCCCCGATATTGGCAAGGCTTGCGCACCCCGCAAATGTTCCCTCGGCGATTGCGGTAGCGTTCTCGTTGATGGTCACATTGTTGAGTTCGGTGCACCCCTTGAAGGCATTCTTGGCAAACGTGGTCACGTTCGATATGTCGATCGTCGCGAGCGACGTGCAACCGTCAAATGCGCTTTCGGTGAGCGTTGTGATTTGGTTCATGCCGTTCACCGTGGTGAGGCTCGTGCAGCCCTTAAACACTTCTTTCCCGCCGAAAGTTACCATATTCTGCGCTAGTCTTACGCTTCCAAGGCTTTCACAGCCGCTGAACGTGCTTGTGGGCAAATTGTTGATTTTTTCGTTCGTCATCTTGGAGAGATCCATCGCGGTGAACCCGGTCCCCTTGAACACACTTGTGCCGAGCTTTGTAAGGCTGTCGAGCGATGCGGGCCATTCGATTTCATCGAGCGCCGTGCAACCCTCAAACGCACTGTTGTTGATCGTGGTGAGGTATTCGTTTTGGATCGTCACTTTTTCAAGTGCGGTACAACCCTTCAACATGCTGGCGGGGATCTCCGTCACATACGACGGGAACGTAGCCTGCGTGAGTTCCGCACAGTCGGTAAATACGCCAGCTTTCCAAGAGATGGTATGTTCAGGGAAAGTGAACTCCGTGAACTTCGTGTTCTGGAATGCAGTAGCACCGACCTCCTTCACGTGTGCAAAGTCAAACGATGCGAGAGCGGTATTCGCGAAGCAGCTCGTACCGAGTGTGATGCCGTCCTTATCGTACTCCACCGTAGTGAGGCTCGTGCAATTGTTGAACGCATATTGATTGATCGACGCCACCCCTTCGGGCAAGTGAACGGAAGTGAGACCCGTTCCTTGGAAAGCATAATTTCCGATGGTCAACTTGCTGTTGTCGTGGAATGTCACTTCCGCGAGTTCCGAACAGCCGTCGAATGCGTTCGTGCCAAGCGACTCCACCGTCTGCGGGAAATCGAAGCTCGTGAGCACCGTGCCCGAGAACGCTTTGTTGCCGATCGTTTTGAGCCCGGTCGCTTGAATCGTCACGTTTCCAAGACCCGTGCAACCCTCGAATGCGCTGTTGCCAATCGAGGTCACATTTTCGGGGATAGTGATACTTTCAAGCGAAGTGCAATCCTTAAACATGTTGTTGCCGATCGTGGTGAGACTGCTCGGCAACGTTACCGTTTCAAGTTCGGGACACCCCGAGAATGCGCTGCTGCCGTACGTCTGGATTCTGGTCGCCTTCGACATATCCACAGATTTCAACTTCGTGTTGTTCGCAAAAATGCTGGATTGCGATGTCGTCGCTGCAAACTTCTTTGCCTCGGGGAACACGATGCTCGTGAGTTGCGTATTGTTGAACGCATTTGCCTTGATGTCGGTCAAGTTGACCAACTCTTCGAGGTTGATCGTTTCAAGACCCGAATTATAGAACGTTCGTGCCTCTATCAACGTCAGGCCGACGGGCAATTTCACATCTTTGAGTTGCGCACAGCCCATGAAGATACCATCGTTGCTTGTACCGCCGGGTAGCTTTGTTACCTTCGTCCCGCTCAAATCGATCTTCGTGATCGGCGTATTCCTGAACGCCGCCTTCTCGATCGTTTTCAGCTCTGCGGGGAACATGACGGAGTATTGGTCCGTGGCCGCGATAGCGGTATCGATCATCTCCGTGCCGAGCAGAGGAGCGTTTTCAAATGCTTGCGCACCGATGCCGTTTACACTCGTCCCGCCCGCATTATTGCCAAGCTGATGATTCTGCCGCAAGTCGAGCTTCGTGAAAGCACAAGCGGAGAACGCCTCCTTGCCGATACGGTTGAGGTTGACTGCCTTTGCAAAGTCGAACGAAGCGAGCTTCCAGCAGTTCTTGAACGCCGCATCACCGATGAGGCTGAGCGCACTCGTCTTGCCATCGCCCACGGTGATGGTCACCGTTGTAAGGTTGATGCAGTTCTCAAATGCGCTTTCGCCGATCGAGACAACGGTATCGGGAATGTTTACCTGCGTGATAGACGTTCTGCCCCTGTAAAGACTTGCCACGATCTGCGTCGTGCCGCCTGCAATGTTGAGTACGCTGCCCGGATCGCCGTAGATGCCGAGAAGAACATCCCTCTGGCCTTCTTTGAGGCTATAAAGCGCCTTGTTCGTCTCGTCCACCTCAAAGCGCTCGCTTCCTTCCGGAACCGTCAGCGTTTCGAGCGCGACCGTGCCTTTTAAGAGATTGTCGATCTCCCACACCGATTCCGAGATCGCGATGCTTGTAAGACTCGAACATCCGCTAAATATGCCGGCCACAACTTTGAGTTCCTGTACTTCTCCCGCTTCATTGGTGATCTTCGGGAAGGTGAAGGAGGTGAGCCCGGAGAAAGCGAACACGGGGTCTGTTCCCTTTTCTTCCGTGTTCGAAGTGATAAGAGCGCCGCCGATCTTTTGCAGTTTGCTGCCCTCCTCGAACTTCACTTCTTGCAACGAGGGCAAATTCATGAAGCAACCGTTTTCGATGACTTCCACCGATGCGGGGATCGTGATGCTTGCAAGTTGGGAAGCCCCCGCAAATACACCGCCTGCCAACGAGTCGGACTGCCCGTTTCCGGATACTATTTCGCTGGCGTATGCGCCGATCGTTTGGATGTGGGAGTTCTTGCCGAACACCACATACTTCAACGAACGCGCACCCGTCATAAGTCCTGCGGGCAGATAGGTGAGTGCGCAATCGTTCGCAAACGCAATTGTTTCCAACTTCGAGCAACCCCCGAACGGGCGGTAGCATGTGCCACCCTCGCTTTCGAGACTGAATTCGCTCATCGATGCGGGGATGCCGATCGACGTAAGTCCGCTGTTACGGAACGCATACGCGCCGATCGTCTTGACGCCTTCGGGCAGGAAGTAGACTTCTTTCTGCATACCCTTACCATCTACATCCACCTGTTTGGCTGTGCCAACGTGTGCCAGATTGATGCACCCGGAGAAGGCATACTTGCCGATCGAGAAGTTCGCGGAGACCTGCGCGGGGAAGTTGACGGTGGTCAGCTTCTTGAAGTTAGAGAATATGCCGGTATCTCCCGATGTAGGTCCGGGCAATTCCGCAAGACCCGCAGGAAGTGTGACCGATTCGAGGTTGTAGCACTGCGAGAACGTCGCAACGCTCAACGTTACTTTCGGACGGTCGGGCAACACAATGTTTTTCAGCCCGGTGACATTCTGGAACGGACTGCCTGCAAGTGTAAGCTCTACCCCCGCGGTCTCTTGGGGCGTCTCCTTAAATGTGATGGTCGCCAAACGGTCGCTCATATAGAACGCCTGCGTTCCGATCGTCGTCACCGTATAAGGAATTTCGATAGAGGTCAACTCGTGCAGATACGAGAACGCTTGCTTGCCGATCGTCGTAAGCCCGATGGGCAGTTTGATAGAGCTGAACTTTGTTTTGCCGGTAGAATTTCCCCCAAACGCATAATCGTTGATGACGAGCGTGCCGTCTTCCTCGTCGCCGGTCGTCGCATTATACTTCACTACCTTTTCGGCAAATTCGATCGCGGTGATCCCGGTGTTGAACTGCGCCGCCCTCTCCGCAACGCTCGTCACCGTTGCGGGAATGCGGAGCGTACCGTTGTCGGCCTTGCCGTTCAGAGGAACGAACAACAGTTCTACGGGGTCTATCTCCGTAGATTGTGCTCTCTTTTGGGCAGTGTACAACACGCCGTCGATCGACTTGAAGTGTTCACTTTCCTCTGCAACAGTGATCGTTGTGAGCGCCTTGCATCCTGTAAACACGGAGGGCTCGATGGTCGCCATGCTCGCGGGAAGCGAGATCGTTTCCAATGCAACGCACTTGTTGAACGCGCCCGCCTTGATCATCGATACGCCTTCGGAAAGCGTGATGCTTTCGATGCCGGCTTCGGAGAACAGATCCTCTTCCACAACTGCCACGCCGCCGGGGACGGTGAACTCTGTAAGGCTTGCGCATTTATTAAATGCGCTCTTGCCGATAGATGTCGTTTCAGCAGGAAGCTCGATCGTTGCGAGAGATTTGCACTCGTTGAATGCCTTCTCCCCTATGGTCAAGGCGGCACGCTTTGCCTCTCCGCTGTCCGCGGGTGCCACGAACGGTGAGAACGTGACCGTGGCAAGATTTTCGCAACCGCTGAACGCCCTGTCTGCGATCGTCTTTACGCTTGCGGGAATGGTGATGGTCCGCAACGTCTTATTATTGTAGAACAACGCAGAGCCGATCTCGGTAATACCCTCGGGGACCGTAAAGTCTTCCGTCTCCTCCACGATGTAGAGGATCTTTGTCATATCCTTATCGAAAATGGCGCCCTTACCGGCTTCGTTGCCCGTCACTTGCTTATAATTATCGTTCGCGGAAATATTGATCGTTTTCAGTTTTGCCTTCGTCAGAGACGGTACTGCCGCCGCAGTGTTGATGCTCGAAAATGCCGACGAAATGTCGATGACGGGGAAGTTCGCTTCGATCGTGAGGTTTTCCGTCGAAGGATGGAACACGCCCTTGTCCGCATATTCCACATGCATACCCGTTTTACCCTTCAACGTGACCGTTTGCAACGTACTGATGTAGAAGGCGTGCCAACCTGCGGAGGTAACATTTGCGGGGACCGTAAGGCTTTGCGCCTTGGTCCCGACGAAAGCCTCTCTCTCGATCGTGAGATCTTGATCGCTCTCGCCGGATTGGAACGTGATGCTCTGGATACCTTCGCAACCGTTGAACGCGCTTTCCCCGATTTTCGTGATGGTAGCGGGGATAACGATGCTTTGAAGGCTCTTTGCCTTTTCAAACGCATGAGCGCCGATAACGGTGATTCCGACCGTCGTGGGGAACGTATACAACGTCTCCGTACGGGCAGTGGGATAGTATACAATCTCGCGCACGCCCTCTGCGGTGCGGCAGAGTACGCCTTCCTCCGAGAAGTATGCATCACCGGGAACGCCGTTCGCGATGTTGATATTCTCAAGACTTACGCAGTTCTTTATCTGGCCCGTGCCGAGAATAACGGTGTGACTTTCTGCATCAAGTGCCTGCACATACTTGGGAAGCGTAATGGATGTGAGCGTATGGAGATTGATAAACGCCTCGTTTGCGATAGTAAGCGTGCCGTTCTCCGTCGCTTCAAACACGATCTCCGCGAGTTTATCGCCGTTCGCATTCGTCTTTTCGGAGTCGTTGCCGTAAATGGCGTTGGTCTGCACTTCGCGCACCGATGCAGGAATAGTGAGCTTGGTGATCGTCAGGTTCTTGTACATTGCGCCCGAAACGATGACCTCGATATTGTCGGGAATGGTCACTTCCACCGGGTCGTCCTTGTGACCGATAGCGGGAGCTTTGTAAGCTTTGGGAACATAGACGAGTTTATTCCCTTCCACTTCATACACCATGCCGTTCTTGGAAGCATACTTGGGAGTATTGTTGCCCTCAACGTGATAGATGTTGACCTCTTTCAAGTTCTTGAGGCTCTCAAATGCGCTACCCACGGTGCCGAGCGTGATGTTTCCCACCGTATCGGGGATGTTGATGATTTCAAGTGTGGTTCCCGAGTTGAAATCGCCGACCGTCGTAACGGGCAAACCATCATGCTTATCGGGAATAGTCACTTCTTTTTCGCCGCCGATATTTGTACCCGCGGTAACTGTAAGCTTGTTACTCTTATTCGTATACGCAAAGGGAGTCGTCCACTTTGCATAGACCGTGAGGTCTGTAAGTTGCGTGTATGTACCGGCGGATCCGTCAGTCGCGTTCGCATAGAGTCTGCCCGTACCGCCCACGCCGAGGTACCAACCCTTAAAGGTATATTCCACGGAGGCAGGCGTGGGAATAGGCAGACAGATGTTTGTTTGTCTGTAATAAACTTCGAACGTTTCTTGGCACGTTCCTTCTGCGCCGACTTCGAGCGTAATGGTGAATTTCTTGGGGTTCCACTTCGCAAACAGCGTCAAAGCGCCGCCGTCGAACACGGTGAGTTCGTATTTTGCGCCTGTGCCGCCATCTTCTGTGTACCAACCATCAAAGTCATATCCGGGCCATGTAGAAGGCACGGGAAGCGAGATGGGATCGCCCGCGGCGAGATACATGTCGGCGACCTCATCGATCTCGCTCGCGGCACCGCCGATGTCAAACTCTACGGTATAGACTGTGACGGTAACGGTCTCCACCGGCGAATCGGCCCCGTCTTTCACCGCTTTTACGGAAATGGTCTGCTCGCCCGCAGCCCCGAATTCGATGGCCGCTTTGGACGCAGTGACGGTATTCCAAGTGTTGCCGGTGCCCACCTTATACTGATAGGCAGTCGCGCCGAATACGGGCTTCCACGTCGCGTAGCCGCCCGCATAGGCGAGGCCGCGGATCTCATTGGCGTTCACAACACTGATCGCATCCGAAGCGTACGATCTATCCGCGTCGTCCACGCCCACGGTATAAACCGTGATCACAGCCTCCTCCAAGGAGCCGAAGTCCGCCTCCTGCAGTTGATATTCGGTAGGAGGAGTGTTCCCGGCGGGATCGCTTACTGCCATTCTCGTCGTTTCGCCGATCACAACTTCATATTTTGTTGCGCCCGTGACCGCGTTCCACTTGATTTTCCCGTCCTCGAAACGTACGTTCGTGGGAGCGGCGGGAGCGGGTTTTTCAAAGGTATATTCCGAGACCTCGGGAGAATTCCACCCGAATGCAACAGGCACGACCTCAATGGTCACCTCGCCCTTTCCGATCTCCTTTACGGAGTAGCGCATCACGTTTCCGCTTGTACCAACGGCAAGGAGTTCTGTGGTTTCGCCCACTTGCTCGTCGTTGAGCGAAACGGTCACACGGTACGCCGTCGCATACGGTACCTTGCTCCACGTGACATCACCCTTCGCTTCGTCGAATGTAATGGCGTCCACTTCGTCAAGGGTCTTGTCGTAAACATACGTTTCGGAGACGCTCGCCACGTGGCCCGCGGCATACGCCTTCACGGTGAACTTAATGGTTTTGTCCGCCCCCATAGCGCACTCGGAGAAATCGTAAGCCGTGGTTGTGCCGAGCGATTTTTCGGTGTGAACGGCCGCGTGCCCTTCCGTGCCGCACTCTACGGTGATCTTATATTCCGTTGCGCCCGCAACGCTGTTAAAGATCAACGTTCTCGTCTCGCCCGCCAATTCGAGGCGGAAATCCGAGACGCGTGCAAGCGCCTTGTTGTTGAGATAGCGGGTCGTCGTCTTGCCGGAAACTTCGACTTCCACCTTATATTCGCCCTCGTTTTGCGCGGCGAAATTGTAATCGTATTTCGTCGTGGCGCCCGTCGCAAGCGCGTCAGAATGCGTGGACTCGCTGTCGTCGGGAGCGGTGATTTTGAGATTATAATTGCCGAGGTTTTCTCCATCCACGGAGATCTCCACGCCGCTCTCGGTCACCGAGACGACGGGCTCGCCTTCCGTTTCCGCCCAAACGGCGTACAGCGTGAAGTCCTGCGCGACCTCCGCCTCCAAGTCAAACGCGCGCGAAAGTTTATCGCGCGTCTCAAAGTCGCTGACGTACCAGCCGATAAACGCAACGCCGTCCGTGCGCTCGGGCGTGGGAAGTTGGTCGGGATAGAGTTTATGCCCAACGGTGCGGATAGGCGCCATTGCGGCCGCATCCGTATAGCCTAGGTCGAATTTTACATCGAACTCGGGATCGAGCGGCTCGACAAAGCGCGCGCAGATCGTCTTATCACCGGTGATGGGTTGCGAGAAGTAGAACGGGTTCTGATAGGTCTTATCGGTATACCATCCGACAAAAATCAGTTCACCCTTCTTGGGCGGGGTGGGTCTTGCGACCGTCCTTCCGTTGACGACCTTCACGTCGTCGATTGCAGTCCCGCCGTCGGTATCGAACTTCACCGTATACTCGATCTTCCGCAAAAACGTATAGGAGACGTTTGAATAGGTAAACGAGATCCTTTCGTTCTTATATCTTGCGGAGATCACGCCGGCGTTCTCGGGCGAGAGGGTAAGGCCCTCCCCCTCGAGTTCGTAACCGCCCTTCATGACCGTGGCGCCGATCTTGAGTTCAAACTCGCATTCGCCACCGAGGGTCAAATCGTTCTCTACCCCATTATAGTCGCAGTAATATGTGCCCGCTTCGGAGCCGGCTTGCTTTTTCTCGGGTTCTTCCCCGCCGCCGCATGCGGCAAGCGCACCTAGCAGGGTGACGACGGAGAACAGCAAGCCAAGTATCAATAAAACTTTGCGCTTCATAAATTTCACCATCCGTTATGAAGAAATTTGTTACAATTATAACACCAATACCCCCCCCCGTGTCAATTGTTCTCGCTCGGTTTTTCAAAAAAAATTTATAAAAATACGAATTTTTTTATAAAAATCAGAGAAGGAATGTATAAGTTATTCAAATATTTTACTCTTTTTTACAAAAAATGTTACTATTTTCCATTCCCGCATTTTTCCTCTTTTCTCGGCGCACAGCGCTCCCCAATATTATTGTATATAGGGACCGCGCCGCCCCTTTTCATCGGGGCTTTGCCGCCCGCGCCTCTAAAAAGACACAATTATACGTATGCGATTTGTTTATGCATAGATTTATGCATTTTTGTATGCACGGGCAAATGCAAAAATACGCCGCCCGCAACGCGGACGGCGTAACAAAATTTTCTGACGGATTTTCTGTCGTGTGCGGCGCAAGTTGCCCGCCGCAAGGCCTTGTCAGCCTTTCAGACCGTTCACCCAATTTTCGACGTCGCCCTTCGAGGCCGAAGCGGAAAACCGCTTGCCCGCGAGCCACGTCGCGCCGCCCGCAAGGGCGTGCATGTTCTCCGCGCTCGAACCGATCCCGCTCGAACCCGACGTGCAGAACGGCACAATGGTCTTGCCCGAGAGGTCGTAGGTTTCGAGGAACGTGTACATGATCTTGGGCGCCTCGCCCCACCAGATGGGATAGCCGAGATAGACGACGCTGTATTTCTCCATATTCTCCACGCTCCCCGAAATCAGGGGGCGTGCGGCGTCGTCATTTTGCTCCCTGTTTGCGCGGCAGTCGGAATTGTAATCCAAATCGGCATCGGTATAAGGGACCTGCGCCGTGATCTCATAGAACGCCCCGCCCGTGACGTCGGCAATGTATCCCGCCACTTTTTCCGTATTCCCCGTACACGAGAAATACGCAACGAGGATCTCCGACGGGTCGTTCTCCCCGAGTTTCCCCCTGTCCTCCCCGCCGCACGCCGCGAGCGAGAAAAACATGCAAATTGTCAAAAAACCGCAAAACGCTGTGAGTTTTCTTCCTTTCATCGTATCTCCTCCAACATTACCGCAGACTGATTGTCACCGTGATCTCGTCGCCTGCGGTAAGAATTTCCTCCACTTCCGCCGCGGAGAGCCCTTGCATCGTTCCGAGTTTCGTATAACTCCACGAGTTGCTCCCGTAGAACAGCACGATCTGATCTCCCGAATAGAGGATCACGTCGCCCGCGCCCGCCGTCATCTGCGTATCGCTGCGGGGAAGGGTGCGGCCCAAATCGCCCACCTTTTCAAACCCGCCGTAATCGTGCGCGGTGTAGGTGATATCCCCCTCTTCCAGAATGCCGACAAGGGCGGCCGCCGCGGCGTTTGTTTCGAGTTTTACGGAAATCTTCCGGCTCCCAATCGTCAGAAACAATTCCTCCGCGTTTCCGGTCGGCTCCTCGGTGTCCGCGGGCGGCGCCAAAGAGCCGCCGCATGCCGCGAACAAAAACAGAAGGCAAATTGTCAAAAAACCGCAAAACGCTGTGATTTTTCTTCCTTTCATGACAGTTCCCCGTAAAATTTTTGCACCCGCATTTTGAGGTGATATTTTTCGCGCAGTGCGGCGATTTCCGCCATCATCGGGCTCTTGTGGTGAAGATCGAGCGCCGCCTCATTCTCCCACACATCGATGAGCAAAACCGTCTCCTCATCGTCCATGGGCAGAAAGTACTCGTAGCGCAGATTTCCCTTCTCTGCGCGCACCCGATCTACAAGCCCGCACGCCCGCATCTCCTCGGCAAATTTCCGCGCGTTGCCGTCCGTTCCCGTGTAATAAATATTCACCGTAAGCGCCATTTTTTCCCACCCCATTATGGCAATTTGTCGTATTCCGCTTGTGCGACGGGCTCCAGCCATTCGTTCCGGTTGCCCTCGCCGGGGACCTCGACGGCGAGGTGGGAGAACCAACTGTTTTTCGCCGCGCCGTGCCAATGTTTGACGCCCGCGGGGATGTTCACAACGTCGCCCGGCCTCATCTCCACGGCCGCTTTGCCCCATTCCTGATACCAGCCGCGTCCCGCAACGCAAATCAAAATTTGCCCGCCGCCTTTCGTGGCGTGGTGGATGTGCCAATTGTTGCGGCACCCCGGCTCAAAGGTGACGTTGAAGATGCCCACCTGCTCGCGGGAGACGGGCGCAAGGTAACTCTTCCCGCTGAAATACTGCGCATAGCCGTCGTTGGGCGCGCCGATGGGGAAGATCATCGCGCTTTCATGCGCCGCCCGCTCGGCATTCGCCCCCGCGGTCTCCTCGTTCCAGACGTCCTTTGCTATGTTGAACACCGCCCACGCCTTGGGCCAGCCCGCATAGAAGGCGACATGCGTGACGGCGGCGGCGATCTCCTTTCTCATCACGCCCGCCCTTTTGGCGTTCTCCAAATGATATTTCAAAGAACTGTCGGTAACGCCCGAGGCCATCAGCGCAACCACCGTGATGATACACCGCGTCTTGTGGTCGAGATCGGGGTTGTTCCAATTCTCGCCGAATAAAACGTCGTCGTTAAAGTGTGCAAATTCGGGGGCAAACTCCCCCAAAGCCTTTCTTCCCGCATCCTGCGTGATTTTTTTCATGACCCACTCCTTTCTTGATTTCTCTGCCTCTATTTATTTTCAAGCAATGCCGCGCACTCCTTCAAGTGCCTTGTAATGGGCAAATGCTGGGGGCAAGCGCGTTCGCACTGCTTGCAACTGATGCAGGATGAAGCCAACCCGCCGCTCTCCGTCGCCTGTCTGTATGCCTCGACCGCCTGCGCCGTCTGCCCGTTGCCGAGGTGCCTGTTCGCCGCCGCAAAAATGGCGGGAATATCGATCTTCTTCGGGCATCCCCCCACGCAATAGTGGCACGCCGTGCAGGGAATGGCCGCCGAATTTCCCATGATGCGCTGTGCCTTGCGGATGATCTCCTGCTCCTCGTCGTTGAGGGGCACAAACTCCTTCATAAACGAGATATTGTCCCGCATTTGTTCGGTATTTGACATGCCCGAGAGCACGGTCATCACGCCGTCGAGGGAAGCCGCAAAGCGGATCGCCCAACTCGCAAAGGAGGCTTCGGGGGCATATTCCCGAAACAGTTTTTGCACCCCTTTGGGCGGGTTTGCGAGCGCGCCGCCCTTGACGGGTTCCATGATGACGACGGGCTTTCCATGCTTTCTCGCCACCTCGTAATTGCCGCGGGACGTCACCGACGGGTTCTCCCAATCGGCGTAGTTGATTTGCAGTTGAATAAAATCCACCTCGGGGTGAAGCGTCAACAATTTATCGAGAAGTGCGGGGTCGGCGTGATAGGAAAAGCCGAAACGCTTTATAAGCCCCTTCGCCTTCTGCTCCTTGACGAAATCCCAGATGTGGTAGGTATCGTACTTCGTATAGTTGTTCGCCATGAGGGCGTGCAGAAGATAGAAGTCGAAATACCCCGCGCCCGTGCGCTCCAAACTCTTATAAAATTGGCTCTTCGCCGCCTGTTCGTTTTCCGCCATCATGAAGGCGTTGAGTTTGGTCGTCAGCGTATACCTGTCGCGCGGATAGCGTTCGACGAGCGCCTTTCTGATGTCCTCCTCGCTCGTGCCGTACACAAACGCCGTGTCGAAGTATGTAAACCCCGCCTCCAAAAACAGGTCTACCATCTCCTTCACTTGCTCAATGTCGGTGTGGAAGCCCTTCTTGGGCAGCCGCATGAGGCCGAAGCCGAGTTTCCCGATCTCCCTGCCGAAAAATTCGCTCTGCAACATTTCACCCCCTCCCGATTGATTGATTTTTGAGACTTTTTCCGAGTTCATACGCCTCCGCCGGGTAGCGGGAGCGCGCCGTCATCGCGGGCGTGCCGCAGCCGCGCCCGAGCACCATTCCCATATCCCTGAAATTCAGATACTTTACGAGCGTCTTGTAATGCGCCGTGAGCGCGTCGAACGTCCAACCGTCCGCATTCCACGCGACGGAGATGAGCGCCGACCTCATGTGTTTTCGTTGAATTTCGCCGTTGAACGCGCAGAAGCGGTCAACGACGATCTTGAGTTGCGCCGTCATTCCGTAGTAGTAGAGCGGCGTGACGAACACCACCATATCCGCGCTTAAAATCTCCGCCTTGATGCCGCCTTTCGCGTAATTTTCCGACCCCATGTCGTCGGTTTGCGCGCAGGGACCGCCGTAACCGCACCGCACGCACCCCCTGCACGGCCGCACATTCGTCCGCGCCGTGTCGACGACGGAGACAACATGCCCCGCCTCCTTCGCGCCCTTTATAAACTCTTCTGCGAGCAGGTTGGAAGAGCCGCGCGCCTGCGGGCTGCCCAAGAGGACGACGATCTTCATACCCCCAAACTCTCCACCCAATTTTTGAGCGAATGCTCCGTCTCGCCGCGCAAAACTTTCCCTGTTTTCCACACGGCGCCGGGGGCGCAGGGGCGAAGCGCGCTCTCCGTCTTTCCGAGCCCGCTCCCGCCGCTCGTCGCAAAGGGCACGATGGTCTTTCCCGCAAAGTCATAACTTTCGAGGAAGGTCTTGATGATGGTCGGCGCAGTGTACCACCAGACGGGGAAGCCCACGAACACAACGCCATAGTCCGCCATGTTTTCAAGCCGTTTCCCGATTTCGGGGCGGGAAGCGGGGTCGTTCATCTCCAAAGAGGAGCGGCTCTTCTTGTTTGTCCAGTCGAGGTCGGCGGCCGTGTAGGGCACTTTGGGCTGAATTTCAAAGAGATCCGCCCCCGCGGCCTTTGCGAGCAAAGCCGCCGTCCTTCCCGTCGTGCCGCTTGCCGAAAAATACGCCACCAAAATTTTACTCATATTCTATCTCCTTTTGCGGCGATCTTCTGCATCTTCGCCGCCAATTCTTGTAATGTGGAAAGCAGCCCCTCGGGCTCCCCGATCTCCGCGTAAATTTCCCGCTCCCTCTTATACAGGTCGGCGAGTATTCCGTCCGCATATTCCTTCCCTCTCGGGGTCAATGAAACGAGCAATTCCCGCCTCTCTCCCTCGATTTGCGACAGCGTGATAAGGTTTTTGCTCTCCAAGTCCTTGACGATGGTGTTCGCCGTGCTTCGAGGAATTGCCCAATCCTCGCAAATTTGCTTCTGGCTGTGCCGCTCCCCGTCGTTCAGGGCGTACAGGATCCATAAAAGGTTGGGCGAGCCCACGCGGCAGTTTTTGCCGTATGCTTCGTACACGCCGTCGATCTGGTATACAAGTTTCCCGAGTGCATAAAAAAAGGTGCGTTCGTTCATAATTCCTCAAAAATCCCATTTCGTATTTTAAGTATAATACGGTTTCGGATTTCTGTCAAGCGTTTTTTGTGATTTTTTTGCGAAAAAAACGGCGGGCTTCCCCACCGTTTTTATCTTTCGCGCCGAAGCGCAGGTCATCTCAATTCCGCGCCGAGGTTGTGCTTCAAGTTGCCCACGATCTTGTTGAAGAACGCGTCGAGCGTCTCGGCGTCGAGCGGCTTCTCGCCTGCCGCGAAGGTGACGCGGAACGCCATGCTCTTCTTGCCCGCGCCGATACGCAGGTCGCGGTAGACGTCGAAAAGTTCGGCCCTCTTTGCCGCCTTACATGCGCGCAGAATGCACGCCTCGACCTCCGCGCACGTCGTCTCCTCCCCCACGACAACGGCGAGATCGCGCTGGGCATCGGGGAACTTGGGAAGTCCCGTATAGTCGATCTCCGCCGCAAACTTGCGCGACATGGCGGCGTAATCGAGTTCGGCGAGGAACACGCGCCGCTCGAGGGCGAGTTCCTCCGCAATGGCGGGGTGCAACTCTCCGAGGAAGCCCACATCCTTCTCGCCCATCGTCACCTTGGCAGAGATGCCGGGGTGCAGGAAGGGAAATTCCGCACGCGTATAGGCGAGTTTCAATCCGAACGCCTCGGCGACGGCCTCGACGGCGCCCTTCAAATCGAAGAAGTCCCCCTCGCCCCACAGCGCGATAACGGCCTTTTTATGCTCTGCGGGAAGTTCGTCCCCCTCGGCGGGCGTGTAGACGTTGGCAAGTTCAAAGAGCCGCCCGCTCTCGTTGCCGCGCCGCACGTTGCGCACGACGTTGGCAATCATCGAGGGCGCGAGAATGGTGCGCATGACGGAGAGATCCTCGCCGATCGGGTTCAAAATTTTCACGGCATTGCGCTCGGGCGCGTCCGCGGGAAGGCGGAGAAGGTCAAAGTCCTTGGGCGAGTAGAAGGAGTAGTTGCACGCCTCAAAGTAGCCTTCGTTTGCCAGCGTTTGCTTGAATTTGAGTTCCTGCTTCTGCTTGGGGGTCAGCCCGCCGTGGGTCACCGCCGCCGTTTTCAGGAAGGTGGGCTTGATGTGTTCGTAGCCGTACGAGCGGATGATCTCCTCGGCGAGGTCGGGGTAGTCCTCCACGTCGTCCCGCCACGGGGGCACGATTGCGGAAAAATCCGACCCCATGTCCTCAATTTCAAATCCGAGGCGGGTGAGAATGGCGTTCGCCTCGTCCGCGGGGACCTCGATACCGAGGACGCCGCCGATGGCGGCATGGGAAGTTTTGATGACTTTTTTCTCCGCGGAAGCGTGCATTTCGTCCGCGCCGTAGTCCGTCACAACGCCGCAGCCAAGTTCCTCCACAAGGTGCAGGGCGCGCTCCATGCCGTGCTTCGGAGACCAAACGGGTTCGACTCCCTTTTCAAAGCGGGCGGAGGAATCCGAACGCTGGCCGAGGGCGCGCGCCGTCTTTCTCACGCTGTCGCGCGCAAAACTCGCCGCCTCGAAGAATACCTCTCGGGTCTCGGGCTTTATCTCGCTGTTGAGCCCGCCCATCACGCCCGCGAGCGCGACGGGACGCTCGGCGTCGCAGATGAGAAGGTTCTCCCTGTGGAGCGTAAATTCCTTCTCGTCGAGGGTGATAATTTTCTCGCCTTCCTCCGCCCTGCGCACGACAATTTTATCGCCGTGCAAAAAGTTTCTATCGAACGCGTGCATGGGCTGGCCCAATTCGAGGAGTACATAGTTGGTGATATCCACGATGTTGGAGATGCCGCGGATGCCGCAGAGCGCGAGCCGCCGCCGCATCCATTGGGGCGAGGGGGCCACCTTCACGCCGCTCACATAGTGCCCGATGTAGCGCGGGCAGAGCGCGGGCTCTTGTACTTCGACGGGAATTTTCACATTCGTCTTTTTTGTGCCGTGCGAAAAATCGGGCAGTTTGAGCGGCTTTTTGAGAATGGCGGCCACTTCGCGCGCCATGCCGAAAACGCTCTGACAGTCGGGGCGGTTGGCGGTGACGGCGATGTCGAAGATGTAGTCGAAGAGGCCGACGGCGGCGCGGATATCCTCGCCCTCCTTTGCGTCCCCCTCCTTCAGAATGAGGATGCCGTTCACTTCCGCGCCGTCGTAGAAATCGTCGGTGATGCCGAGTTCTTCCCCCGAGCAGAACATGCCCTCGGAGACGACGCCGCGCAGTTTGCCCGCCTTAATTTTTTGTATGCCGCCCTCATGGAGGACGGTCGCCCCGTCGAGGGCGACGGGCACGAGCGCGCCCTCGAACACGTTGGTCGCCGCCGTGACAATTTGCTTTTTGCCCTTGTCCCCGCAGTCTGCTTCGCAGACGGTGAGCCTGTCCGCATCGGGGTGTTTTTCGCATTTGAGGATGCGGCAGACAACAACGCCCGTCACGTCCTTCCCGAGGGGGATGAGTTCCTCCACCTCGAAGCCGCAGGAGAAGAGTTTTTCCTGCAACGCTTCGGCGGTGATATCGATGTCCACAAATTCTTTGAGCCAAGAAAACGGTACTTTCATATTCTTCCCCCCTCAGTCCTTGAATTGCCGTAAAAACCGCACGTCGTTTTCGGTGAGCAGTTTGATGTTGTTGATGCCGTATTTGAGCATGGCGATGCGCTCGATGCCCATGCCGAAGGCAAAGCCCGAATACTCATCGGGGTCGACGCCGCAGTTTTCGAGCACGCGGCGGTTGACGACGCCCGCGCCCAACACTTCGATCCAGCCCGTGCCCTTGCAGAGGGCGCATCCCTTGCCGCCGCAGGCGTGGCAACTCACGTCCACTTCCACCGACGGCTCGGTGAACGGGAAGTAGGACGGGCGAAGGCGGGTCCTCGACGTCTCGGAGAACATCGCCTTGACAAATTCATCGAGCATGCCCTGCA